>CAZQYE010000203.1:0-4436 GCA_964597375.1 uncultured Myxococcales bacterium | reverse complement strand
CTTCGTCGATCGCCTCGTTCCACAGGCGAATGTTTTCGCGGACCGTGTCGTTGAACAAATAGACGTCCTGAAGAACGACGGCGATACGGCGGCGCAGCTCGTCGAGCGGCCAGTCGCGGACGTCGATTCCGTCGACCAGGATGCGCCCGGCACCCACGTCGTAAGAGCGGGTCAGGAGCTTCGTGATCGTGGTCTTCCCGCTGCCGGTCGCCCCCACCAGAGCGACGTGCTCTCCGGCCTCGATGCGGAACGAAAGGTTTTCGAGGACCGGCTCGCCGGCGACGTAACCGAACGAGACGTTGTCGAACTCGATCGTTCCCTTGGGCTGCACCGGACGCTTCGGTCTCAGCGGCGTTCGAATCGCAGGCTCCATGTCGAGCAGCCCGAAGACTCTCTCACACGCCGTGATCGCCGATTGCATGACGGCGTACTTGGTCGAGAAGTCCCGAATGGGTATGAAAAACTTGTTCATGTACTCGATGAACGCGACGAGGGTACCGAATCCCACGGCGCTCGAAACCGCGGTCCCGGCGGCGGCGACCGGCTCGCCGACGACCAAGTGCGCGCCGTACCACAGGATCAGGGCGATCGAGATGTTGCTCACCGCCTCGACGATCGAGAACAACGCCGCTTCGTAGATGTTCGAGCGATGGTAGGCATCCCGGTGCAGCGAGTTCAGCTCATCGAACTCGTCGGCGACCTGGGCCTCGCGGGCGAACAGTTGGACGACGGCCATGCCGCTGATCGCTTCTTGCAGGTATGCATTCAACCGGGCGATGCGCACCCGGATGAGCCGATAATACCGGCGCGCACGGCGGCGGAAGAAATCGACGAACAAGATCATCACCGGCAGTGTCGACAACGTCACCAGGGCGAGCTTCCAGTGAATGGCCAGCATGATCGCGATGATGCCAACGAGCGTAATCGCGTCCATCACCACCGTGAGCGCGCCGGCGGCGAACATCTCGTTGATCACGTCGACGTCGGTGGTCATGCGCGTGACCAGGCGGCCCACTGGGTTGCGATCGAAAAACGCGGCCTCCATGCGACTGACTTTGTCGAACACCGCCACCCGAAGATCGGCGAGCGCCTTCTGCGCGGTGAGCATCGTCAGGTAATGTTGCCAATACAGAAACGCGAACTCGCCGGCGATGGCGACGGCGAAAACGAACGCGGCCGTTTCGAGTCCGTCGGCCGTGCCCGCGGCGACGTAGTGGTCGATCGCAAGCTTGATGACGTACGGCTGAGCCAGCATGCACAGCGAAACCATCGGCAAGAGGCCCAGCGCGGCGAAGAAGAGCCCGCGGTACGGCCGGATGAACTGCCACAGCCGCATGAGAACGCGCATATCCTCGATGCGCGCGAGCTGTTGTTCGTCCTGTGGTCCGCGGCCCGCCACTACATGGCCTCCAGTTCTTCGCTGATCCGCTGCCGCTGGTACAGGTCGGCGTAGACGCCCCCGAGGGCGACGAGCTGTTCGTGCGTTCCGCGCTCGACGATCCGGCCGCCGTCGACCACGGCGATCTGATCGGCTCGGCGTACGGACGAGACCCGGTGGGAGATCACGATCGAGGTACGCCCTGCGAGCACTTCTTCGAGTTGCTCGAGAATCCGTCGCTCGGTCGCCGCATCGACGCTCGAAAGCGAATCGTCGAGAATGAGGATGCTCGGGTCGCGCGCGATCGCGCGCGCCAGGGTCAAGCGCTGCTTTTGTCCCCCCGACAGCGTTACGCCGCGCTCGCCAACCTGGGTCTCGAGACCTTGGGGAAACTCGGCGAGATCGGCATCGAGTCCGGCCATCTCGACGAGCCGGGCGAGATCCGCGCCGCTGGCGTCGTCGCGTGCGAACTCGATGTTCTCCTCGATGCTCGAGGAGAACAGGAAGGGATCCTGAGGGACGAACCCGATGTGGCTTCTCAGGGCACGCAGGTCCCAGTCGCGGACGTCCACGCCGTCGACGGTCACGCGGCCCTCGCTGACATCGAACAAGCGCGGAATGAGCAGGGCCAGCGTCGACTTGCCCGAGCCGGTACGGCCGATGATGCCGAGTCGGCCCCCGGCGGGGATCGTCAGATCGACGCCGTCTAGGACCAGCGGACCGCCGTTGTCCGACGGGTAGGCGAAACGGACGCCCTCGAAGCGGATCTCCCCGCGCACCGCGCCGGCGGCCTGCGGCTGCGGCGGACTGACGATCTCGGGACGGGTGTCGAAAATCTCCCCGAGGCGGGTGAGTGCGGCCTTGCTGCGCTGGTAGATCGCGATCATCCAGCCCATCGCCATGATCGGCCACGCGAGAATGTGCAGGTAGCCGATGAACGCGACGAGCTCGCCGAGTGTCAGGCTCCCGGCCACGACCAGCAGCCCGCCGTAGTAGAGCACGATGAGCACGCCGAGGGACGAGACGATGCGAACGAACGGAAACACCATGCCGCGCAGCTTGGCGACTTCCATCGCCTGATCCTTGAACGCCTCGTTCAGCTCGGCGAAAGCGGCGATTCGAGCCTTTTCCCGCACGTACGCGCGCACCACGTGGATGCCGCTCAGGTGCTCCTGGACGTAGCTCGAGAGGTCGGCGAGTCGTTCCTGGGTGCGAACGGTCGCTTCCATCATCGCGCCGCTGTAGCGCTTGACGATCCATAGGAGCAGCGGGAACGGCACCACCGCCGCAAGGGTCAGGCGGACGTTCATCGCGAGCATGAGCGAAAACGCATAGACGCAGTACAGTGGGGTGTTGATGATTGTCAGGATGCCGGGGCCGAGCATCAGCCGGATCGCGGCGATGTCGTTGACGAGCCGGGACATGAGGTCGCCGGTGCGCTGGCGCTGATAGAAGGACTGAGGCAGGGTTTCGAGGTGGCGGAACAAATCGCTTCGGATCTCGTACTCGATGTCGCGGCCGGTGTTGAAGATCAGAACGCGGGAGAGGGTACGCACGAGTGCTTGCAGGACTGCGAGTACGACGATCGCAGAGCCGTACCAGGCGACGGCGTCGAGGACGCCGCTGTCGCCGGCGCGGATCGTGTCGATCGCCCGGCGGGTCAGGTACGGAATGGCCATGACGAGCGTGGCGGTGGCGAACAAGCATGCGGCACCGGCGATGTAACGCCCGCGATGGCGGCCCACGTATGTCCAGAGACGTTGCACGGCAGTCGAGGCGACTTTTATAGCGGCGGGCGGGGCGCGACGAAAGGCAGCATCCTCGGGTGGGCCGCCGTCGCCGTGTTCGCCGCCTCCACGACCGCTGGGTGCCGGCCGATGTACATTGCGCGCCTGAGCATCGAGCATCTGCGCTACATCAGCCGTGCGCGGCCGATCGAGCAGGTCTTGGCGGAGACCACCGACGCCGACCGCCGCGCCAAGTTGGAGCTGGTGCTGGCTGCGCGCACCTTTGCGGCCGAGCAAGGATTGAACGTCGGCGGCAGCTACGCGAAGGTCTCCGACACCGAAGGGCTGGCGACCGCCTACGTCGTGACCGCGGCCTACCGCGACCGGCTCGAGCCGGTCGTGTGGCGCTACCCGGTGGTCGGCCACATTCCCTACCGCGGCTATTTCGACCGCGCCAGCGCTGAGCACTACGCCGCGAAACTTCAGTCGAAGGGGCTCGACACGTACATCGTCGAGGCCGCTGGTTACTCGACGCTGGGCTGGTTCGACGATCCCCTGCCTTCAGGCACCTTGGCTCTAGACGACGTCGAACTGGTGACCGTCGTCCTCCACGAGCTCGTCCACCAGACGGTGTACGTTCGCGGAGACATCGCGTTCAACGAGACGATGGCGTCGGCGGCGGCCCAGCGGCTCGCCGAGCGCTTCTTTGCCGGCCGCGGCGATCGACAGCGGGCCGAGCGAGCCCGCAGCCGGCACCAGCGGTGGCTCGAGCAGAGCCGGGTGCTCGAGCGCTGGGCCGGTGAACTCACCCGGTATTTTCGGCAAACGGCCGGGCTCGACCGTGCATCGATGCTCAAGGGACGAGCGGAGATCTACGAGCGCATGTGGCCCGAGTTGGTTGAAACCGGGCTCGTCGATCGCCGCGGGAAGACCGATGGCGAGCTGCGCGCGCGGTTCAACAACGCCGTTTTCCTTGCACTGTACCGGTATCGAAAGCGCGCCTCCGTGTTCGAGCGATTCTTCGATCGGTACCCGACCCTCCGCGAGGCTCTCGACGACATCCGCAAGGGCACGAAAGGTGCGAAAGACCCGTTCGAGTGGCTTGCGGGCGCGACCGATGTTGCCCTCGGCCGCGCTCTGTGATTGTTGTTAATAGAACCCGTCGCGTTTTCGATGCGGCGGTGTAGTCGGGTCTTCCAAGTTGAATCGCCGCAACCGGGACTCGGCCGGCGCCCTGGCACGAGGGTGCCGCAGGTTCGGCCGGTGCTGCCGCCGCCGGTGATCTCTGAAGAAGGACACAGGAGCAAATCGACGATGACACCACGAGTTAA
>CAZQYE010000202.1:0-4466 GCA_964597375.1 uncultured Myxococcales bacterium | reverse complement strand
GACCGGCGCATGACGTTCGAGGCCGGCCGCCGCGAGGTCCGATTCACCGACGTGGCGGCTCGGATCGATCCGACCACCGTGACGTTCCGCGCACGTGGCGGTCGGGGTGCCGTGCGAGTTCTCGAGCAGAACTTCCAATTCGATCTCGTAAGCGAATCGAAGCTCCTCAGTCGTTACATCGACCACGAGATCACCGTCGAGCAGATTCATGGAGACACCCTGGAAACCTTCACGGGAACGCTGCTTGGAAGCGCCGGCGGCTTGATCCTTCGGCTGCCCGACGGGCGGGTGATCACAATCGGCCAGCATGCAAACGTGCGCTACCCGAGCCTTCCCGGCGGCTTGATCACCCGCCCGACGTTGGTGTGGGAAGTGGAGACCGACAAGTCCGGACCACGGGACGTACGCGTGACCTACCAGACCGAAGGCGTTCTCTGGTGGACCGATTACAATTTCACGTTTCATCCGGGCGAGGACGCAAACCACGGCACCCTCGATGTCGGCGCCTGGGTGAGCATCCTCAACCAATCGGGCGGGAGCTACCGCGATGCGCGTCTGAAGCTGATCGCCGGGGACGTTCGGCGGGTACGACCGGAACCTCGTTATGCCGGCCGGATGGTGTTTGCCGAATACAGGGCATCGACGGGCTTCGAGGAGAAGCCGTTTTTCGAGTACCACATGTATACGCTTGGCCGCCGCACGACCCTGCCCGACAACTCGACCAAGCAGATCGAGCTGTTCGAGGCTGCCACCGGCGTCCCGGCCGAGAAAAGGTATATCTACGCAGGTTCCCCGTCTCACTGGTCCAGCGAGCCGTACACCGACCGAGGCATCGCGGCGACCTCATCGGTGAAGATCGACGTGTATCTTCGCTTCAAGAACTCCAAGGAGAGTGGTCTCGGCGTGCCGCTTCCCAAAGGGAGAGTGCGCGTCAGCCAGATCGACCCGGTGGATGAGTCCCTCGAGTTCATCGGCGAGGATGCGATCGACCACACGCCGAGGAACGAAGAGGTTGAAATCGCCCTCGGCAAGGCGTTCGACATCGTGGGCGAGCGCCGGCAGGTCGACTTCCGGCTCGATACCGCTCGCAAGACGATGGACGAGGCGATCGAAGTCAGCATCAGAAACCACAAGGATGAGCCGGTCGTCGTGTCGGTGCGCGAGAATCTCTACCGAGCGCCCAACTGGCAGATCAAGTCGAGCACGCACGTCTATAATCGGCTCGACGCTCGGACGGTCGAATTCCCGATTGCAGTGCCTGCGGAAGGGGAGACCGTCGTGGCATACGAGGTGCACTACACTTGGTAGACTTGCCGGGTCGGCCATGCTCGGGCTCGCGGCGGAGCGGGCCGCCTGCGTGAGGACCCAAGCGGCACGCGAGCGGCGGAGTGGCCCACGGCACGAGGCATGGTGAGAGGCGCTCTACTTGATGCCGGCCGTGTTCGAACCGCCGACCGTGGCGTCTTCCTCGGGGCCGTTGCGACTCCGCGCCCGCGGATGCGATGACGTTCCCCCGACGACGGCTTCGCGAAAGCCGAGCCGCCACCACACGGGAATCAGCGCGATTCCCACGGCGAGGTTGCAACCGATCCACGCCTCGCGCGAGGGCAGCCAAGCCGGCGGGGTTCCCTCGACCAACCAGGTGCCCGTGCCCGTGAGCAGGGCGAACACCGACAGCGCCGCCGCGGCCGTCGCGACCAAACGGCGGGCGAGGACCGCGGGGCCATGGTAATCGCGTTCGCCTTCGGCGATTGCGACCGGCTTCCAAAAGCCCGGTGGCCGGGCGCGAGCGTAAAATCGGCGCAGGTGCTCGAGCGGATCGTTCCCGGTTCCAAGTGAAACGAAGATTCCTGCGGCGGTGGCGGCAACGGCCATGATCAGCAGTCGCCACGCTTCACTTGCCACACCGTGGAGAAGCAGCGGGGCCAGGAGCGATGAGGCCAAGATCGTTGCGATCTCACCCCATGCGTTGATCCTCCACCAGAGCCAGCGCAGCACCAGCATCACCCCCATTCCGGCACCGAGCAGCAGGCTCGTCTTCCACGCGGTCTGGATCGATCCTAGTTGCGTCATGACGGCGAGCGCGATGCCGAGAATCAGAAGGTTGGAAGCCCGGGCGACCCAGACGAGCGACCGCTGGCTCGGCTCCACCCCAAGCCAAGCGCGGCAGACGAAACGCTTGTAGATGTCGTTCGTCCAGTATGATGCGCCCCAATTGAGGTGCGTGTCTACGGTCGAGGCCAAGGCGGCGAGCATGGCCGTCAGCATCAGGCCGATGATCCCGGGGGGAAGCAGCGCTTTGATACCGAGAACGAACGTCGCCTCGCGCTCGGCCGTCCGAGCGATCAGGTCGAGGTCGGCTGCCGGAGGGAACAGAACGAGCAGCCCCAAGGCGATCGGTAGCCACAAGAGCGAGCGCAGGAGAATCTGCGCTCCCGTGAACACGACGGCGGCCAGCCGCGCGTCGCGGTCCGAGCGGCAGGCCATCGCACGCTGGGCGAGGTAGCCCGTTCCGTCCGCGTTCATTTGCACGAGCCACTGCAGGGCGAACACGGCGAGAAGCGACGTTTCCACGCCGTACGCTCGCGACGGAGTGAACGCGAGAATCTCACCTGCGGTCATCGGCGTCGCCGGCGGTCCGGAAAACCGCTGGTGGATTGCTTCAACGATCCCTTCCATGCCGCCGCCGGCGTGGACGACCCAGCCGGCATACAGCATCGTGCCGGCCATCATGATCGCGAACTGCACGACGTCGGTGCGGACGACCGAGCGCAGGCCGCCGGTTGCCGAGTAGAGCGTCGTAACGCCGACGATTGCGAAGATCGACAGCACGTTGTTCGCCGAACGGACCCAGACGTCCGGACCCCCCGCCGCCGTGCGGGCGATCGGAACTCCCACGGCTTCGACTGTCGAGCGGACCGCCTCGAACACACCGGCCGGGAGCCACAGGTTCCACGGCAGGAACGGTTCGGTGATTTCTTTCGCTGCAAACAGCACCATTGCCAGCACCGTGCAGTTGAAGATCGTTCCAAAGTAGACGGCCTTGACGCCGCGGAGGATCGCTGCGGGGTAGAGCCGCAGGCGCCCGACTCGCAAAGGAACGTTTGCGTAACGCAGTTCGGTCAGTTCGGCGTCGGTAAGGACCGAGGCCCTTCGCCAGCTCGGTGCCAAGACGAACCCGAGCAGCAGGAAGGCGATCGCGTAGATCCAGAGCCGCCAGAGAGAAAAAATCCCCGCTGTTGCAACGAGTCCCGTAACGAGCAGTGGAGTGTCGGCGGCGAACTGGGTGGCCGCCATGCTGATGCCGGCTTGCCAGCCGGAAAGGCTGCGGCCGGCGAGAAAGTACTCTTCGAGGTTTCTCGATGCCGTCCGCCTGGCCCTCAGTCCCGAGGCGGCCGCGTACACGATGAACGCAAACAAGATGCCCGCGTCGATCGGGTGCATGCCGGTTCCTATAGCAAAAACGGCTTGGATGCGTAGCCGGCCCGCGCGCGGTGGCGGTATGGGACTTGGTGCGCCAGGCGTCGCAATGGGTGGCGTCTCGTTTCCGTTGCAGGGTCTTCCCTACGCTCGGGCGGCCGGGTATGAGACGTGGTGGACTGAAACTTCGAACGTTCGTGTGTGCGATCTTGCGTGCGGGCGTTGGAAATCGAGGCCGTGAAAAGTGCGGCGTAGGTAGACCGAAAACGCAGTAGAGGGAACGACATGGGAGTCTTGGACGGCAAAGTCGCGATCATTACGGGTGGTGCGAGCGGAATCGGTGCCGCGACCGTGCGGCTGTTCGTTGCAGAGGGCGCGCGGGTACTGATCGCCGACATCCTCGACGAAAACGGGGCGAAGCTTACCCAGGAACTCGGCGATTCGGTCCTCTACGTTCACACGGACGTGACGCGGGAGTCCGACATCGAAGCCGCGGTGGGCAAGGCCGTCGAGCACTTCGGCCGCATCGACTGCCTGTTCAACAATGCTGGGTGTGGCGGCGTCGACGCGCCGATCGCCGAGACGGACACCGAGGGACTCGATGCGACCATCTCGTTGTTGTTTCGGAGCGTCGTGCTGGGAATCAAGCACGCGGCGCCGATTCTGGTGGAGCAGGGCTCGGGAACGATCATCAACACATCGAGCGTCGCCGGCCTGCGAACCGGATACGCTCCCCACATCTATAGCGCAATGAAAGCCGCGGTCGCGCACCTGACGCGTTCGGTTGCGATGGAGCTAGGGGAGAAAGGGGTGCGTGTGAATGCGGTGTGTCCGGGTGCGATCGTCACACCGATCTTCGGCCGCACGATGGGGCTGTCCCAGGTTCAGGCCGAAGAGCGAACCGCCGTGCTGTATGAGTTTTTCGAAAACACGCAGCCCATTCGCCGGCCCGGCCAGCCCGAAGACATTGCCAAGGCGGTTCTGTGGCTCGCCAGCGATGCGTCGAGCTTCGTCAACGGGCACGCCCTGGTCGTCGACGGCGGCGC
>CAZQYE010000201.1:0-4495 GCA_964597375.1 uncultured Myxococcales bacterium | reverse complement strand
TGATTTTGGCCAACAGCTGATCGGCATTCGCCCTGTTTGCGAAAGCGCCGACCTGAACAGTGTAGCGATGCTTCAGAGCGGCCGTCTTTCCGGCTTTGGTGGCGGCCACGCGTACCCGGTCGACCTGCTGCACTTTCTTGATCATGGGCGTCTCTGCCGCGGCCGGCTCAGGCTGTCGCGCAACCTTCACCGGAGCCTTGGCGGGCTGCGTGGCCACCCCCGGAACCGCTGGCGCGGGCGGCGTCGGCGCTGCTTTCGCTTGCGACGGCTTTGCGACCGCAGCGCCGGCTCCTGCAACGGCCGTGGCCGCAGCGGTTGCAGCCCGACCGGCCGCTTGGGGCGGCGTTGGCTTTGCCGCCGAGGCAGCCGTTGCTTGTCCGCCGGCGGGAGGCGCTTGCGCGCTGGGTGCAGCCGGCGGCGTCGCTCCAGTTGGTGCCGTGGCCGCAGTCGGGCGGGCCGGTTGCATTGCTCGTGCGGGCGCTGTGCCTGCAGCGGCCTGAGCCGCAGCGGTCGGTTGAGCCGGGGCGGCCGCACCCGGCTGCCGGGCCGATTGGACGGCAGTGGCCGCGGCCGGCGGAGTGAGCGGAGCTGCGTGGACCGGGGCCGAGGCCGGGCGCTCGGTTACTTCGGGGGCGCCTGCTGCTTTCGCAGGGGCCTGACCGGTAGTCGCGCCACGGCGAACTACCAGTTTGGGAGCTTGCGCGACCCTGACCGGTGCAGTCTTCTCCGGGGCCGGCGTGGCTACGGACTTCACCGGCGTCGCAGGGGCAGCGGCCCGCGGCTTCTTAGCCACCGGAACCGGCTCGGGCAATCTGCCCGTCCTAGTCAGAGTCGCAGCGAATCCCACCGCAACCGCTACAAGCCCGATGGCCCACAGAACCAATCGGCGCCTTGCGTTGTAGAACTCTTTCAAACTCGTCATCATGGCCGCCGCCCTGCTCGAACCGGCCGGTCTGGTTTCGGCCGGACTTGGGAGTTCTTCTTCCCCGTCGCCGCTGTCCTCACCGAGCACGTAAGAAGTAGTGTCCGCTCCATTTTCCTCCAACGGCGCGTCTAGGGAAAATCCTTCGAGTCCCATACAGGCCAAGTCCACCGCTTCCTGGCCGACCGAAGCCTCCCCCCGTTCGGCCGCCTGCTCGAGAGCGGCCGCGCAAATCGCATCGATGCGCCCCGGAAATCCGTTGGCTCGTTGGACGATCGTCCGCAACGCCTCTTCGGAGAACAGTCGATCGACGACACCACCGACCTTTGCGATTCGGTCGGCGATGTAGCGGAAAGACTCCTCCGGGCCGATGGGGTCCATCCGGCACACTTGCACCAAGTGCTTGAGCACCGAGCGGTCGTTGGCTGCATTCATGCGGTCGAGCAGCTCGGGCCGGCCGACGAGCAGGATGTGCAACATCGACGGCTCGGCCGGATCGTCGCCGAAGAGTTTTCCCAGGCGCTCGATCGTCTTGGCCGGCAGCTCGTGTGCTTCATCGACCACGACCAACGTCGGCCGGTCGTGTTCGGCCCGCGCCTTGGCCACGTTGCGGAGAGATTCGAGCAGCGCCGACTCTTCGCCTCCGCGCGGCGGGCTGCCGCCGAGCTGCTCGATCGCCTCGCTCAGAAGATGCCGCAGGCCCGGCCCGCAACTCGGAAGGAACGCCACCGTGCAGTTCTCCGAGACTTGCTCGATGAACCGCCTCGCAAGCGCGGTCTTGCCCGCACCTTCCTCTCCGATCAATAGAGTGATGCCGTGCGGCGCCTTCAGACCAGCCGCCAGCTCGGTGAGAAGCGACCGGTGCGTCTCTGCCAAACCGCCGTCGTCTGCGTGTCCGTTTGCCTCGAACGGGTGGCGCTGCAAGCCAAAGAAAGACGGGTCCATCCCCTACTCCTCACCAGAGCCCCGGGCTCGTGCCCCCTGGCGGCGGCACCCTACCACAAGGCGGACCGTTTTCAACAAAATTGTACTCCACTCAAGGGTTTCCTGCACAGGCGACAGCAACGACTCCGGCCAGCAACAGCCGTGGATCGGGCCCAGAAGCCTTGATGCTCAAGTCGGCTGAGACCAGCCGGCTGTGGATTGCACGTAGCTCGTCGGGCCGAAAGCGAGCTGCGGCGGCGAACACGTGGTATGCCCGAAACGGCGATTTGAACCCTGCACGGACGTGTTCGGGCAGCTTGGGGAAGTAGTTCCGTGCAAAGGCGCCGGCATTGGCCAGAGCCGCCGGCGGCAGGCCGGAGGCGACGGGCGTCGCCTCGATCAGCAGGCCCACGTAATTCGAGAGAGCCACTAGGATTCTCAGGGGATGCTCTCCGGCGTCGAGCAGCCGATCCACCAGTTTCTGCGCGTCGGCCAGGGAGCGCCTGCCGATGGCGTCCGTCAGATGGTACAGCATCGCCTGCTGCTGGTTTCGCATGACCCGGTCGACCAGGTCTGCCGTCACCCGCTGGCCGGGCTGGACGGCAAGACACACCTTGTCGATCTCCAGGATCACAGCCTCGGGATCCAAGCCGGCCAGCTCTATGATGCGATCGACCGCTTCGCGCCCGAGCTTCACACCAGCGGCAGCCGCTCGCTCATGGGCAAGCGCCGCGAGGTCGCCCCGATCGAGGCCTCCGCGCTTGTCCCTGCCGATGCGCAGGTCCTCGACGGCATCGTGCTGCACGAGCCACTTCCACAAACGACCGCGCTGATCGAGCTTGGTCGTCGAGGCGACGATGAGACACTCATCGGCCGACGGAGAGTCGAGAAACTCGAGCAGCGCGGAAGTCTGCTCGGCCGGTTCGGACCCTAGACCGCGGAGCCACAAGGCCCGCCCACTGGAGAACATCCCCACTTGCGCGAGAGAGTCGAGGGCCTCCGTGAGCGACTCCTCCGGCAAACGGACGATCTGCAGGTCGGCTGTGCGGGCATCGCCGGAAAGATGCTCTTCGATATACCGGCGCGCCCGGTCGTGCACCCGCAACAAAGGGCCGATGAAGACTCGAACGGCGGCGCCCATATCTCAGAATCCCGGAACCAGCCGCGGGCGGTCCAAACGAGTACGCGTCTGCCGGCAGCCTAGCCTCGTCAATGGCTTAGACTCCCGCGGCACGCTGCTCTCGCACGGCCGCCCATTCACCCTCGGCAGTCGCCAGCACGCGGCCGAGCTCGTCTTCGACGCGGGCCCGGAGACGATAGCGACGTTCGTCCTGGTCGGCGATCGAGGCCCGAACGACGACCTCGCGTCCAACCAGCACTGGCCTGCGGTAGCGCACGTTCAGTGTATGCGTCACGCCGTAGCTACCGGCGAGGTGGAAAAGCGCCCACCCCATCGCCTCATCGAGCATCGTCGCGACGATGCCGCCGTGTACGAAGTCCTTGTAGCCCGCATACTCCCGGCCGAGCGACGTGCGGCTCACGACGTCGTCGCCTTCGCGTTCGAAGACCAGACGAAGCCCCACCCGGTTCGACGTCCCGCAGCCGAAGCAGCCGTCGAAAGTTCCCTCGGCAAACGCCAACTTCTCCGCCATTTAGTCCGCATACCGACTCTGCCGCCGCCGTTCAAGTCGGACGCGCATTACCGGAAGTAGACCGCCGCAGGAATTCAGCGAGTTCGCGCGCCGCGGACCGGCCTCCCCGGATCCGGTCCCGGCGGCTGGCGTCACGGATTGAAACGTGTTCCAATTGGCGATCATGGAAGACCGGGCCCGCCGCATCGTCCGCACGGCCGTAGAGCTGGCGGAGAAGGGCGGCTTCGAGGCCGTTCGCCTGCGCGACGTCGCCTCGACCGCCAATGTCGCTCTCGGAACGCTCTATCGCCACTTTCGCAGTAAAGAAGACCTGCTCGTCGCAGCTCTAGCCGAGGAAGTCGAACAGCTCGAGGCCTACATGGCGTCTCATCCTGCGCGGGGAGCGACGCCACGAGAGCGTGTCGCCGCCTTTTTCAACGTCGCCACCCGGGGAATCTGCCGGCGGCCGATGCTCGCGCAGGCCGTCTTGCGCGCGGCGACTTCCGGGCAGCCCGAACTTGCGGAGAAAGTCGCGGGGTTTCACGGCCGCGTTACGGCACTGATCACCGCCGCGCTGCGAGGTGGCGACGACGGCACGAAGGTCGCGGGACGAGAAGGATCGATCGCGCTCGTGCTCGAGTACGTATGGTTTGCATCGCTCGTCGGGTGGGGTGGCGGACTGCACGACAAGGAGACGATCGTCGAGCACATGCGCACCGCCGCCTCGCTCATGCTGCCCTGAGAGCCGGTGAGACTGCGCGGCTTCCCTACGGTTTTCCTCCTTCTGCTCATCGTTGTAGTCGGGCTGATCGCTGCATCGGTGCGGCCGGATCTGCCGGCTGCCGATGCCGTCGCCCGGTTTGCGGGGCCGCGATCGCAATTCGTTGCGGTCGGCGGGATGAAAGTCCGCTACCGCGATGAGGGCCGCGGCCCGGTCCTCCTGCTGCTTCACGGGTCGAACTCGTCTCTGGACACCTGGGAGGGATGGATCGACCGGCTTTCAGACGCTTTTCGAGTC
>CAZQYE010000200.1:0-4508 GCA_964597375.1 uncultured Myxococcales bacterium | reverse complement strand
CGCTTACTCCTCGGCGCCGAGTTCTTCGAGCGTCACTTCGTTGCGCAATGGCTCATCGCGAAGGTAGCGGCCGAGGTTGTCGAGAAAGATCTCGGCGGCGTTGGCGGCGCTTGCGGGCGTGAGGCCGGCGTTGTGGGGTGTGACGATCACGTTGGGAAGCGTCCACAGCGGGCTGTCCTCTGGAAGCGGCTCTTCGGCGAACACATCGAGCGCGGCGCCGGCGATCCGGCCGCCGGCAAGAGCCTCGGCGAGTGCGTCCTCGTCGACGGTCTCTCCGCGGCCGACGTTGACGAGCCGCGCGCCCGGGCGCATCAGGCCGATGCGCCGCGCATCGAACATCCCCCGCGTGTCGCGGCTGAGCGGCAGCGCGAGCACGACGTAGTCGGCCTCGGCGATCGCCTCATCGAGCCGCTCTGCCGGCCAGGTCTCGGCGGGCTCGTCGCCGCGCGGGCGGCGGCGGATGCCGAGCACGCGCATGCCGAAGGCGCCGGCTAGGCGCGCTACGTGCGTGCCGATGTGTCCCATCCCGACGACCACGACGGTCTTGCCCGCAAGGTCTTCGAACTCGCGGAGCTGCCAGCGCTTTTGGTGCCGGTCCTCGACCCAACGCCCGAAGTCACGCGACAGGGCGAGCAGGAACAGCATCACGGTGTGGGCGATCGCCTCGGCGGCGGCCCCGGCCGAGTGCGAAAGCCGCACGCCGCGCTCGAGGAACGAGCGGAACACGGGGTGGTCGATGCCGGCGCTGAACGTGTGCAGCCACCTGAGGTTGGTGGCGCCGAAGGCGACCTGCATGCACTGCGGAGCGCGCTCGGGATAAAGGTCGGTGGAGAAAAAGAAGACCTCGACGTCTTCGGCGGGGCCGGTCGGCCCGCTAGGTTCGAGGACGATGCGCGGCCGGTCCGGCGCAACTTGGTCGAGCCGGTCGCCGTAAGCGCGTTCGATGACGTCGGAAACTAGAAGTGACCGTGCCATGCTGGTGTGTCTTACGGAGAGGCTCCTTTTTCTCGCTGGTGTTCGACGGCGCGGCGCTCCCGGAGGTTCACGCGGGTCGCGGCCGGCTGCCAAGCGGTGGCTAGCGCGCAAGCGACCGGCATTTTTCCTCGACGAAGTCGATGACTCTTGCTTCTAGGCACTCGCCACTCAGGCGGTTCGCCTCTTGGATGCCGGTGGGGCTGGTGACGTTGATCTCCGTTAAGTAGCCGCCGATTATGTCGAGGCCGGCGAAGTAGAGTCCAAGCTCGTCCATCACCGGCGCGAGCGTGGCGCAGATCCGCTGCTCGCGCTCGCCGATCTCGGCCGTAGCGGCCTGGCCGCCCACGTGCAGGTTGCCGCGCAGGTCGCCCTTGGGCGGCACGCGGGTGATCGCGCCGAGCGGCTGGCCGCAAAGGTAGAGCAGCCGGACGTCCCCCTGGCGCGATTCGGGCAGGTAGCGCTGGGCCATCACGGGGCGGCGGCCTTCGCGCGTGACGCTCTCGAGGATCGAGGGGGTGTTCAGGTCCCCGCGGCGGATGCGGAAGATTCCCATGCCGCCGCAGCCTTCGAGTGGCTTGACGACGGCCTCGCCGCCCACGCGGTCGGCAAAGGCGAGGATCTGCTCGGCGTCGGCGCTCACGAACGTTTCGGGAATGAGCTCGGGAAAGCGCAGGATGAAGAGCTTCTCGGTGGCTTCGCGCAGTCCCGATGCGCGGTTGAAGACGAACGTGCGGCGCTCGTCGATCAGGCTGAGCAGGTGCGTGGCGAAGAAGAAGTCGATGTCGAACGGCGGGTCCTTGCGCATGAAGACCGCATCGAACGATTCGGCCTCGCGCAGCGTGCGCTCGCCGAGCGTGAAGTGATCGCCCTGGACGGGCCGCACCGTAACGGGCGCGCACGCGGCGTGGACGCGGGGGCCGTCGAGCATCAGGTCTTGGGTGTCGCAGACGAAGTTGGCGTGGCCGCGCCGCTCGGCTTCGGCGAGAAAGACGAACGTCGTGTCCTTGGTGACGTCGACCCGCTCGAGCGGGTCCATGACGAACAGGAAGTTCACGCCCGGGGCTCTCGCTCCGGTGGTCGGCGCCCGAGGTCGCCCCACAGGTGCTGGCACACGGCGGCGGCGACGATCGAGGCGGTTTCGGCTCGAAGGATGCGCGGGCCTAGACCGACGTCGATGAAGCCGTGCTCGCGGGCAAGCTCGATCTCATCGCCCGTCAGGCCGCCCTCGGGGCCGATGATGGCGATCACCTTGTGCGTGTCGGGGTAGCGCTGGCGAAGGGTTGCCGGCGGATCGGGCTGAGCGCCGGCGGTGAACACCAGGCCGAGGGCATCCTCGGGCTTCGTCTTGACGAACTCTTCGAACGGCCGGATGCGCTCGATCACGGGGATCTCGGTGCGGCGCGACTGCTCGGCGGCGGCAATGGCGATCCGCCGCCAGCGCTCGACGCGCTCGAGGGCGGAGTCTTCTTTCATCCGGCCGATACTGCGCTGCGAGGTGATCACGCACACCCGATCCACGCCGAGCTCGACGGCCTTCTCGATCACCAAGTCGATCTTCTTGCCCTTGGCCAGGCACGGAGCGAGCGTCAGGTCCAGAGCGGACTCGGTGCTGCGGTCGATGTCCGCGAGAACGCGGACCACGGCCGTTTCGCCCTGGAAGACTTCCAGCACGCCTAAGGCTTCGCGGCCGCAGCCGTCGAACACCACCAGCTCGTCGCCGGGCTCGAGGCGGCGGACGTTCTTGAGGTGATGGTAGGCCGAGCCGGTGAGGATGGCGCGGTCGGCGGTCAGGCGTTCGGGCTCTACGTAGAAGCGCGCGCGGGGAAGCGGCGTGGTGGCCGCTTTGCGAAGCATCGTTGCTGCGTCGGTTGGTCCTCTCATCTCGGCTGGTTCGACTCTCCTCAGCGTCGGCGCTCAAGTGCGAGCGTGACCCACACGTCGCGTTCGATCCGTGCGATGACCGGCCATGAGGCTCCGACAAAGTGTTCTTCTATCAGACGCCCTCGGCTCGACTCAATTCCCGAGAGAACAAGCGAGCCGCCGATTTTGACGCAGGACGTCAAGGGGTCGTGCATCTCCACTAGGCACTCCGCGTAAATGTTGGCCAAAACGAGGTCGAAACCCCCCGACCCGCCGGGAGCCGCGGGCGGGCCGGCCGCCAGCGACACCTCGACGCGGTCTGCTACGCCGTTTGAGACGAGGTTGGCGCGGGCGGCATTCACGGCGGCTTGGTCGTTGTCGGTGGCTAGGACCCGGGCGGCGCCGAGCTTGGCGGCGGCAATCGAGAGGATGCCCGAGCCGCAGCCGACGTCGGCGACCAGGGCGCCGGGTCGCACGAGCTGCTCGATGAGCTCGAGGCACGAGGCGGTGGTTGCGTGGTTTCCGGTGCCGAAGGCCATGCCCGGGTCGAGGACGATGAGGTGGCGGCCGGGCTCACTTGGCTCTTGGTCTTCCCACGGCGGGACGACTTCGAGGCGCTTGCCGATGCGAAGGCGCGGGAAGAAGCGCTTCCAGTTTTCCGACCAGTCGGTCTCGTCGAGAACGGCTATGGTCACCGACGCCCCCGCAGCGAGCTCGATGCCGCGGGTTGCGGCGGCGGCGATCTCGCTTGCGCGCTCTTCGGTCTTGGCCTCGACGTAAAAGATGATGCCGGCGGTGCCGGCTTGCTGGTCTTCGTGGATTTCGCAGCTCGGGTAGCCGCGCTCGGAGAGGATCGCAATCGCGATCTCGGTCTGCTCGAGGGGCACGGGGACGGTGACAGCGTACCAGTGGCTTGCTGTGCTCGATTCGCTCATCGTCGCGTGTCGGTCGTCCGGTTGCCTCATCGTCATGTGTCGGTCGCGTTCGGGGTAATCGTGCAGAGCCATGTCATGTGCGCCTGCGTCTTTGGCCGGCTCCAACGCATTTCGGAAAAGCCTGTTGCCGGCTCTAGCGTGCTCGAACCGCCGGTGCTCGGCGGGCCGGATGTGTTCAGGTCTCTCATCGCTGCCCCGGCGCGAAGTCCTCTATGGTTTCCGGCGGCGCACCTGTAACGGCGGCGGCCGCCAGGCCAGGGCGGGGTTATTGACGAAGGCGCCGGCGGGAACAAGCGCGCGCGAGCGGAGGGCGTGAACGCGTTCAGGGGCGTGCCGTGCCGGTGCATTGCGCCGGCAGGCGCCTGAGTGGAACGCCTGGCGGCCGGCTGGTAGCCTCGATTCGATGGCTTCGCGACCGCTCGTGATCGCGCACCGGGGGGCGTCGGGGACACTTCCGGAGAACACCAAGCTCGCGTTTGCCAAGGCGATCGATCTCGGTGCCGACGCGATCGAGTTCGACGTGCAGCTTACCGCGGACAACGTCGCAGTGGTGATCCACGACGAAACGCTCGACCGGACGACGAGCGGAAGCGGGCGGGTGAGCGAGACGACGTTCGACAAGATCCGTGCGCTCGATGCCGGTTCGTGGTTTGCTGCTTCGTTTGCCGGCCTCGAGGTGCCCACGCTCGAGGAAGTGCTCGATGCGGTCGGCTCGCGCGTGCTGCTCAACATCGAGCT
>CAZQYE010000199.1:1812-4556 GCA_964597375.1 uncultured Myxococcales bacterium | reverse complement strand
CACCGGCACACCGGCCCGCTCGCCGCGGCTGCCCTCGCGGATCAGGCCGCCGAGAACGGCCGTCTCGCCACTGCCGACGACGACCTCGGCATGGACCCGGCGACTTAGTTCCTCGGGAATTAGGTCGGGCGGCTGCGGGCGCCCGAGCGTGCTCGACTTGGCCTCGATCTGCATGCCCACGCGGCCGTCGCCGAGCGCGTACGTGCGTACCCGTAGCGTGACCCCCACCGGGAACTCCTCGACGGCCCGGCCGTCGGAGACCTCGCCCCGCTCGACCACCGCCGTGCGCTCGGGCAAACGCACCCGCAGGATGCGCACGCTTTCGATCGTCGCCTCGCGATCTTCCATCACCACGATGCGCGGCCGCGAGACCACGCGCACCCGTCCCTGTTGCTCGAGGGCGCTAAGGCGCGCCCTTAGGGCATGCGCTCCCGACGTGGCAACGAGCAAGCTGCCGCGCTCCCCGTCTGCGGTGGAGCCGGGGAACAACGATTCGGCACCCACTTCCCCTGACAGCTCCCACTCCACTCCGAGCTCGTCGCGCGCCGACCGGCCGATCTCGACGATCTCGGCTTCGAGCAGGAACCGGTGCGCCGGCGCATCGAGTGCGTCGACCAGCCCCTCGACGCGATCGAGAAGGCCGCCCGCCGGGCCCTCGGCGACGATCGCGTTGGCCACGGGATCTGCGGCAATGCGAATGCCCGCGCCGCCGAGCACATCGCCGAGTAGCCGAGCGAGCCGCTCGGCCCGGCCGTTGGCCACGGCGATGACCTCTATTTTCCGCTCGTCTTCCGTCCGCGGGTCATCGGCCGCAGGCTGGCAGCGGACAGCGTCTTCTTGCGAACCCTGGCCGGCAGATTCCGATCCAGTCCCATCCGGCGCCGCGGGGGCGGGCGCCTCAGAAGCTCGACCGTCTATCACGAGTCCATTTGCCGGCGCGGGGTCGTCCCGACCGAGTTCGTCCGGCGCCGCTCCAGGGTAGACCTCGATCAGTTCGTCTCCGACGCGGTAGCCGAATCCCTCCACCGCAGCGAGGGCCTCGAGCCGCCGCCTCCAGTCGAGCGTTTCGGGCAGTCGCGCCGACACCAGAGCGTCGAGGCCCGGCGCAATCACCAATCCTTTTCCCGCATCGCTCGCTAGGGCGTCGAGCCACTCGGCAAGCGGCTTACGTTCCAGTGCCGGCTCGCTTGGAGCCGCTGGTGCGTCCGTCAGGGCCGGCGCGACTTCAAACGGCGGGCCCTCGAGGCGTCCTGTTGCGACCCAGGTTGCCAGCGACGCGGCGGCGACGAGCAGAGCAAGCAGCACCGGCAGCCCGCGCCGCCTTCGCCGCCGCTCGCTGAGTACCGGCAGCAGGTCAGCCTTGGCCATTGCCGAGGGCGCCCAGCCGCACGAGCGCCCCGCCAATCGGCACGGCGAGCGCCTCGCCCAGATCGACCGCGGCGCTCTCGCACTCAGGCGCCACCGAGACGGCGGCAAGAGGATCGACGACCTGTGTCTCACCTGCCGGGGCTAGGTACTCGGCAAGCGACAACAAAGCGCAGTCCGCGCAGTCGATCGCTGCAAGACCCAAGTCCGACTCTTCGAACAGCTCGAGGATCTCGTACGCGGCGGCGCTTTCGCACTCGGCCATCATGCCGTCGCCTCCCTCGACCGGCACGCAGATTTCCACTCCCGGCGGCCCCCAGATCGCACGCGGCGGCCTGCCGCCATCGCCCCCGACTCCCACACTGCCGTCCTGGAGGCCAGCAGCCGCCGGCGCCTCGGCAAAACGAGGACGCGGCACCCCGGAATCGCCTCTGCCGTCGGCCTTGGTCAGCCGGCTCGCCTCGACTCCCACGTAGACAATGTGCGGCAGGTCGGTCGCACAGACTGCACGGCAACATTCAATCAGGCCCGGAGCGAACCGTCCCGGCCCCTTCCCCGTCGCCTCCGCGCAGGCAAGGAGCAGCGGCTCGGGCGTCCCTCGCTCGAGCACCGCCACCACCAGCCGCCCGACACCGAAATGCCAAAACGCCGCCTTCCGCAACCTTCGCCATCTAGGTTTTCGCGCTGCCATGG
The DNA here is from genome assembly GCA_964597375.1 of uncultured Myxococcales bacterium. Classification (GTDB taxonomy): domain Bacteria; phylum Desulfobacterota; class Binatia; order UBA1149; family SPBQ01; genus CAZQYE01. Next base: position 2,498 of record CAZQYE010000199.1, on the reverse strand, counting down.
TCGCACCGTGCACCAGGGCTCGGACGAGGGTCAACGACGTTACTGTCATGAGTTCGGGGACGCGGCCCAGGCGCTCCATAAACGCATGAGCTCCTGAAGATCGAAACGTCTACCCCGGGGAAATTGCCGTAACGTCGTTCTTGTAGAGGTCGCGCTATCGGTTGGCAGAGAGCCGGCGCCGAGCCCCGGCAGACTCAGGAACTCGGCTCGACGCCAACCATGTGCCGCTCGAGCCACGTGGTGATCGCTGCGAGAGTGGCACGTCCCTCGATCACCTCACGAATCAAGAACCGCTCGGCCTCGGCTGCCGATACCCCGAGCCGGTACCCGTTCGCTCGTAAGAAGACCGCTGTCAGGGCGAAAGCGACACGTTTGTTGCCGTCCACGAACGGATGGTTTTGCGAAAGGCTTTGCAACAGAGCCGCCGCCTGCTCGGCAAGCGTCGTGTAATAACCCGAGCGCGGCCGTGCCAGAGCGCTTTCCAGTAGGCCGAGATCGCGCACGCCCGCCGCACCACCGAACGTCTCGATCAGCCGATCGTGCAGATAGAGCGCCTCGGCGAGAGTTGGAAAGAATGTGTGCCGGCGCGGCATCTAGTCGGCAAGGCGCCTGAGCAACTCGGCATGCTCCACGAGCACTTCGTCTGTCGCCTCGCGGAAGGCCGGCCGCAGGCGAGCCCGCGACAG
>CAZQYE010000199.1:0-1712 GCA_964597375.1 uncultured Myxococcales bacterium | reverse complement strand
CGAGCACTTCGTCTGTCGCCTCGCGGAAGGCCGGCCGCAGGCGAGCCCGCGACAGGTACTGCTCGACCGCCTCTCCCAGCACGCTCGAGATCGTTCGGTCCGTCTCCTCAGCGTACCGCTTGAGCTCACGAAGGAGGCGCGCTTCAAGCTGTGATGCGAATTTCACCCGCCTGGCCATGCCCCATTTTTTCATGAACTTTCATGAAATGGCACTTGACAGGGATAAGCACCTTTTCTAACCCCGCGAAATTACAGGAACTCGGGAAAGCCGCCGCAGCGGTTTGGGTGCACCGGCTTCCTTCCGGCATTGCGGCAGACGTCAGCGGCCGCCTTCGACCAGTGACGGCTTTGGATCGTGGATGACCACGCTCACCGCATCCGACCTCGCGTAATGGCCGGCCCCGTCGACCATGTACTTCGCCCGCAGGCGTTCGGCCGGATCGAGATCGGCATAGACGATGTGCTCGCCGGCAGGGGCCGGTCCCGCGACGTGCTTTCCGTTTGGTCCGACGATCCCGGTCATGCCGGCCATCAACGGCGCGATCGACTTCACCAGCGGCGAAGCCGCCTCGCCGCCCTGCGCCGCAAGACTCGCCTCGGTAAACTCCTCGGACTGCCAAGTAGTGGCGTGCACGACGAAGGTCTGCGTTTCCCAGGCATAGTTGCGCATGGCAATCGCGATCGTCTCGGTCGAAAGCAGCTCGCCTTCTGCCGGCATCGCCGGCCACATTGCAATGTGGATCTCCTCGCCAAGGCCCGCCAACGCCGCTTTTACCGGGGTCATCGTGTGCTCGTAGCAAATGAGGGCGCCCAGCGTTCCAAGCGGCGTATCCCAGACTCGGATGTCGCGCGAGTCGCCCCGTCCCCACACCGTCCGCTCGGCGCCGGTCGGCATGAGCTTGCGCCGGTAGCCGAGCACCTCGCCAGCGGCATCGATGACCACCTGTGCGTTGTAGAGGGTGGCGCCTTCTCGCTCGTTGATCCCGCAGGCTACCACCGCCCCCGCCTCGTGCGCCGCCTGCTGAAGCTGCGCGATCGTTTCGCTACCGCGCTCGACCGATTGCTCGCATAGGCGTGCATAGAGCTCCGGGCCGACGACGACCGAGTCGGCCGTCCAAATCCACGTCGGGTAGCATGGAATCAAAGCCTCGGGCAGCACTACGAGTTCGGCGCCGTTTCGCCCGGCCTCGAGAATCGCTGCAACCGCCTTCTCGGTCGTCGCCTCGCGATCGAGGAACACGGGCGCCGCCTGAACGGCGGCGACGCGGATCTTTCGTGTCATACTCATCGCTGCACTCCTGACGCCGCAGCCGGCGCCAAGCGTACCGTTTATCGCAAAAGCCAAGCTCGTACGAGAAGTGGATCCGGCACGCCGACAACATGCCGGCAAGCAGACGACCAGCCGCCCCGCGCGACCGGGGCAACTATTTCTCGAGCAGCGAGCAGCGCGCCTGCTCTGACTTCTTGAAGAAGCTGGTGTCCTCGGAGGTGTGGTAAACGACTCCTTGCGGCAACTCGAGGAACATCGCCCTTGCGCCGCGAATCACCTTGTCGTTTTCGTAAACCCAGACCTCCTTGGGGCGGGCGGCACCGGCGAGACTTTCACAACGGTACCTTTCTTTGGGCTCACCTACGTACGCCAGAAGCTCATCTTTGGTCATGCCCTCGTACGCCAAAGCCGCCTTTTCTTCATCGTCGGCGTTTTTTCCCTC
>CAZQYE010000198.1:0-4611 GCA_964597375.1 uncultured Myxococcales bacterium | reverse complement strand
CTCTTCAGCGAGTCGTCCATGTAGTCCTGGAAGAAGGCCAAGCCCACGCCCGCGAACAGGCCGAGCAGGCTCGACAGCGCCAGGTTCAGAGGAATGTTCGGGGTGGCTGGCTCGAGCGGAACCTCGGGACTATCGACCAGGGTGATGTTGCTCGCGCGGATCGCCTCGGTGACCTCGACTTCCTTGAGCCGGCGCAAGAGGTTTTCGTAGATGCCCCGGTTCGTATCGACCTCGCGCTTCATGATCTTGAAGTCGATCGCTTTCTCTTCGTAGGCCGCAACGACCTTGCGCTGGGCCTCGAGCTGCTCGCGCAACATTTCCTCACGCGCCACGGCCGCCTCGTAGTCGGCCTTGATGCTCGAGATGATCTCGTTTTCTTCTTGGGCAATGCTGCTGCGAATCTGTTCGATGCGTGCTTTCAGGGTGCGCACCTGCGGGTAGGCATCGGTAAAGCGGCCGCTCAAGGCGGCGTATTCGGCTTCGGCCTTGCTCAGCTCTTCCTTTAGTGACTTGATCAACGGGCTTGCAACGACCGCAGGCAGGTTGGAGTGATCCGGGCCGGTCGCCTGCTGGTACGCCGCTTCGAGACTGATGCGCTCCCCCTGAGCTTCGGTCAGGCGGTTGTTCAGGTCGGCGAGTCGCTCGTGGATGACTTTTTCTTCCTGCTCGAGCGCGTACAGGTCACGCCCGCGGGCAAACTCCTGAAGCTGCTCCTCGGACTCTTCGAGGCGCGCCTTGGTGACGGCGAGCTGTTTGGCGATGAAGTCTCGCCCCTGAGCCGCCGCCTCGATCCGCTGATCGAGGGTGAGGTCGACGTACTCGCGAGCCATCGTATTGGCGACCTCGGCCGAGGTCTCGGGATCGGGGGAGCGAAAGCTCACCTCGACCAGGAACGATTTGCGGCGCGGCTTGACGCGCACGTGGTCGATGAACTTGTCGATCAGCTTCTGGCGCTTGGCCAGCGCCGCGAGCTCTGGATCTTCGTCTTCGGAAGCGACCAGGCTCGCGATCCACGCCTTCGTGCGACCGAGAAACGTCGAGCGCTCGAGATCCCCGTTGAGCCAGGGATCGGCATCGAGGCCGAGCTTGTCGATCGTCCGGGTCGCAAGACGCCGGCTCGAGAGAATGTCGTACTGCGTTTGGAAGAAGTCGTTGTACGCCTGAGAGAGCGCCATCGACTCCTGCACGTCCTCGAAGCTCAGAATGTTCGGCCCGCCGGGCTGAATCTGCAGTAAGGCCGTGGCCTCGTACATCGGCGTGGAAACCAGACTGAAGATGAGCGTGGCGAGGACGCAGACGACCAGCGCCGTGGCGACCGTCCAGCGCCGGTGGAGCAACACGCCGATGTAGTCGCGCAGGTTGACTTCTTCCTCGTCGGCGACCTCGTAGTAGGCCGTCGTGATCGCCTCGTCGCCGTCACCGGAGCGTTCGGCCAGTTCCCCCCCGCGACGACCGGCGAGCAGATCACCCGAGTCGCGGCCGTTCCCGCCGCCGGTCCTGTCCGGATACTCGCGTTCGTCGTTCATCGGTCGATCCGTCCTCGCTTTTGCGGCACCAACATCGGCCGGCGCCTTGGACTACAGTAGCCTTCGCCCGGCTCTCGCCGAAGCCCGCGCTGCACAGTTGGCCACTGGCGGTAACCCCGGCGTGGATCAGAGCGGCGTCGTGAAGCCGAAGCCGAGCCGTCCCATCACGCGATCGACGAAGTATTTGGCACCCGACAGTGGCACCAGAATCACGTCGTCTTCGTTCACCAAGAAGTCGTCGGCCTTGCCCGAGCGGATCGCGTCGAGATCCACGGCGATTGCAACGCGCTCGCCGTTTTCCTGCTTGCGAAACAGCGTAATGCCGCCGAGCTTGGCGAGCTTGAAGTCCGGACCGCCGGCGGTGGCGAGTGCCTGCGTCACCGTCGTCTTTTCGATCAGCGGGTAGGCCCCGGGCTTGTTCACCTCGCCTTCGACGAAGAACGTGCCGGCACGCGGGACGTTGATCACGTCGCCGGGAAGCAGCGCCAGGTTGAGGCTCATGTCGCCCTCGCGCGCGAGCCGATCGAGATCGATGAGGATGGTCTGCACCTGCCCGGCCGTCTGCCGGCTCAGACGAATCTCCCGCCCGGCATCGTCGTCGACGCCCCCTGCCATCGCCAGGGCCTCGAGCAGCGTCTTGCGGCCCTTGAGCTCCAGGACGCCCGGCTGGTTGACGTAGCCGACCACCGAAACGCGGTAGCTGCGGTACTCGCGCACGAACACCGTGATCTGAGGATCGTGAATGAACTGTCGAAACGCCGTGCGCAGCGTGTCCTCGAGCTCGAGGGGCGTAAGGCCCTGAGCCTTGATCTTGCCGACGTAGGGAAGCGTAACGTAGCCGGAGTTGGAAACCCGCGTGGGGATCATCCGCGGGTCGCCGGTAGCGTCCTCGATGTCGAACAGCGTGACCTCGAGAAGATCCTCCGGGCCGATGCGGTAGTCGCCGGCGCCATCCGAGCGGGCGGCCATCAAGGCGAGCGACTCGTTGAATGCCTGAAGCTGTTGCGCGGACTCGTCTTGGGACGGCGCCGTTATGCGCGCGTAGCGTGACGATGCGCAACCCGCAGCCAGCACCAGGGATGTGACTAGGGCAAAGGAACTAAGCCAAAAGCGCCGGGCGGCTGCCTGTTGCCGCCCGGCGCGATCGAGACACCGGCTTTCCGACTTCACTTGCTCCCCCTTCCCAGGCCCCGTTACGGACCGGAGAAGATGATCCATCGCGCGGGCACCTCACTGCCCGGCGCTTGCCGCCGAGGCAAGTCCGGAGCGCCCAGCGCTCACTGACTCTGCGTGCCCTTCTTGTCCTCGTTCGCAACGGCGATGGCGCCGCCCGTCGCGGCAACGATCACGCCGAGGGCCGTCCACGTGGTGGCCGAAAGCCCGGCGAGCGTTGCGCCGCCGGCCGCTGCACCGGCCCCGCCCGCCGCAACGGCGGCTGCTTTCTTGCGGTTTTCTTCGTCGTCGTTGTTGGCGGCAACCTGCATGGGCTCGGCATCGCTCTTGAGCGCCATCCGCTCACCGCGCGTCAGCTCGCGATCCACGCCGGCAACCTGAACGTGCAGGCTTCCTTCCTCGACTACCACGACCGGCACCCCGTGCTCGTCGAACTCGACGTAGCCGTCGGCCGGAGCGGTCTTCGACCCGATGCCCGCGCCTTCGGCCTTGAGCTGGAGTTTCGATGAAGGCGACAGGTGGAAGGCGACCTTGCCTTTGAGCACGTCGATTACCGGACCCTGCCCGCTGTCGTTGGCACGAATCTCCGCGTTGCCGTACAGGCCGACGACACCCGCCTCACCGAGATCGGCAAGCAGGTAGCCGTCTGAACCCGTCTTGAGCCTGTCCCCGGCAACCAGAGGACGCGTCGCGGAAAGCTGAGACCAGTCCGTGGCACCCGACGACACCCACGCCGGACCGCTCACCTGCACCGTGCCGAACACCGACTCGGCCATGCCGACCGGTGGAATCGTAATAAGCACAAGCGAGACGGAAAGAACGGCCGCGCACGCGCGCCGAAAGAACGTAGTCGGATAACCCATAGCCCCTTCTCCTTACAAACAGTACGGCCGGCGCGCGAGGAGTACCCCTCTTGAACGCGCAGCCGCTACATCCTTCCACCGCCCAGCACTCGGGTGGCTAGGTAATCCGAGCGGTCTATGCAATCTACCCACGTGGGGCACAGCCTGTCAAGTTTTCCGAGCGAGTTTGAGGCGCCGATATTACGTCGTCAGTCGGCACCTTGGCCGGTGTGCGTTAATGTACTTTCCACGTCCGCCGTCGTCTCGGCTGCGCCGAGCGGCACGACGACCGAAAGCGACTTGGTCTTGCCGGTGTCGAACAAGTCGGCTTGCCATCCAAGAGCAAGAAAGATCTTACGTGCCAGTGCGACCCCGACTTCTTTGTCCACGCGATCGGGCTCGCTGACTTCGACTCCCGCGACCGGTTCGAGCGAGGAGTCGATGGCAATCGCGGGTACGCCGCTGCTCGTGGTCGTGATCGTCACCGTATGACGCCCGCCCGCGTCTAGTGGAAACGCCTCGGCCACTAGACCTAGGGCGCGGTCGAGTTGGACCGGGTCGACGGCGATTTCGTTTTCCAGCGCTGCGGCGTGCTCGGTCATCTCCTCTTCGCTTGGAACGGCACCAAGCCTGAGCGCCATGCTGCGTACCAGGTCGCGGCCGGCCACTGTGATCAGCCGCAATTTGACCGGGCGCAGTAGGTCCATCGTCTTCTTTACCAGCCGGTGCAGGCCGCCGAGCGTTTCGCGCAGCTCGCGCACGGCCTCTTCGCCGTCGCTCTCGGCCGGCTGTTCTTCGAGGATGGCGGTCCAGTAGTACATGCGGTGGACCAGATTGCCTGCCGCATGGCTCACATCGCCGATCAGGCGTCCGGAGTCGCGCGGGCCGGCTTCGGGCTCTTCGAGGCGAACATGCTCGTACCAGCGTGCCACGACAGGGAAGTAGCACGTTCAGTGCCAGGGCGGCCCGAGGAAAACCGGCGTCATTACAAGTAATTACAGCGCCAGCCCCTCGGCCCGAGGCGGCCATGCCGGACGACACCGCACAGTTGCGTGAAAAAACTGACGCCC
>CAZQYE010000197.1:0-4614 GCA_964597375.1 uncultured Myxococcales bacterium | reverse complement strand
AGCGCCTGCTGTCGAGTCCGTGCCCCTACTGTGACGGGCGCGGACGCGTCAAGTCGGTGCCGACGGTCGGCCACGAGATCCTGCGGATGATCCAGCGAGAGGCCGCTCGGATCGGCCAGGCGGGTGAGCGCATCACGGTGCGGGCCAACCGCGAAGTGATCGGCTATCTCTACAAGGACGAAGAGGCGGCGCTTCGGGCGTTGCAACGGCGCATCGGCAAGAACATCACGCTCAAAGTCGCCGAGAAGTACCACCAGGAGCAATACGACGTCGTCGCTTCCTGACCGTATGGCGCCCCCGACTCCAGCCGACCGGCGGGCACGGCCCGGCAAGCTCCCTACCGGCTCGGCCGCCGGCGGCGGGCACGGCCCTTACGGCCCACCGAGCCGCCGCTGCGCGCCGCGGTACACCGTTGCCGCGAGCGCGCCGGCGCGGAGGCCCGTGGTCGCTGTGGCCCTGGTCGCAGCAGCCCTTTTGTCCCTCGCCACGGGAGCACACGCGGGAACGATCGGCTTCGAGATCCGGTCGACGGCCCGCGTCGAGAAAGGAGCACGGCTCGACGTCACCCTGCGCAACACCGGCGACGAGACGGCCTTCAAGGTCAGCCCGGCGGTGTCGTTCGGCGGCCGCAAACCAACGCGGGGCGACGCGCGGAGCGTGGCGGCCGGAGCGAGCGCGTCGTGGACGCTGCCGATTTCGGACGAGCCGTTGCCCGAGGGAAGCTACGTCGCCGAACTGCGCATCGCCTACGAGGATGCCAACGGGTACCCGTTCGAGGTCGTTGCCGTCGCCCCATTCTCGCTCGGGACCGTGCACCGCCCGGCCGTGACCGGACGCGTACGTACTGCACCGGTCCCGCCCGGCGGCAAGGGCCGGGGAACGATCTCGCTCGAAGTCCCCGAGCAGCGCGGGCACCGGCTGGCCGTCAAGCTGCTGCTTCCCGCGGGGGTGCGCACCAGCCCCGTCCGCCGGGTGCTCGACATCGGGGCCAATCGCGCTCTGCGCGTGCCCTTCGAGATCGAAAACACCTCTCTTCTCGAGGGAACCCGCGTCGACATCTATGCCTTGGTCACGGTGCTCGACGAGAGCCCCAAGCAAACGGACGTCGTCCGCGGGACGCTGGCGATCTCAGCCGGGACGGCGGGACCGGCCGGCCCGCGCTCGAACGTGTGGATCTTCGCCCTGCTCGTCGCCGCCATTGCCGCCCTCGAACTACTGGCGGCTGCGACCGGGTTTCGCCCGGAGGGCTCCCGAATGGCGCCGGCGTTCATCGCCGCAGACATCCTCCTCGTCGTCGCCACGACTGGATTCCTGCTCTACCACTACCCGTGGAACGACCTGCTCGCCAAGACCGTGACCGCCGGCGGCGACATGGCCTCCCTGTTCTATCCCACGCGCCTGATGGCCGACGAAATCCTGCCGCGCGGAGAGTGGACCGGCTGGACGATGGGAAACTACGCGGGATTCCCGGTCTTCCACTTCTACTCGACCCTCCCGTTCGTCGTCATCGCGCTGATCGGCCACGTCGCACCGATGGAACAGACGTTCAAGCTGGTCACGCTTCTCGGCCCGACGACCCTTCCGCTCGCGGCCGCCTGGCTGTTCCGCGTTCTCGGATACTCGCGCGCGGCAAGCTCGATCGCCGCCGTCGCGGTCATCCCGTTTCTGTTTCAACAGGGAAACTCGATGTGGGGCGGAAACATCCCGAGCGTGCTCGCGGGCGAGTTCTGCCACGCCATCGGACTGACGTTGTCGCTGGTGTTCCTCGGGCTCCTGCATCGCGCCGCGAACCGGCGGAGCGGCTGGCCGGCGGCGGCCATCGTGCTCGCTGCGATCGGCCTATGTCACACCTTCGCCTTCTTCGCCGCAGTCTGGTACTCGCTGTTCTACCTGTGGCCCCAGCGGGACCTGCAGCGCTCGGCCCGCCCGCTGTTCGCCATCTATGCGGTAACGTTTCTGCTCCTGTGTTTCTGGGGCCTGCCCCTGCCCGCGCGCCTCGTCTACACGACCGAATGGAGCATGATCTGGCGCATCAAGGACTGGAAGGAAGTCCTGCCCGCGCCCTTGTGGCCCGCCGCCGGTCTCGCCGCGTTCGGGCTTCTCGCTTCGGCCGTGCGTCTCAAGGAGTTCCGCTGGCAACGCCAGGGGCTTCTCGTATTCACGTTCGGCGGCGGCGTGCTTCTCTACTTCCTCGTTCCCGCGTTCGGCTTCCCGGACATCCGCTTCGTACCGGTGGCCCAGCTATTCTTGTCGCTGGTTGCGGCCGACACTCTGGCGTGGCTGGTCGGGTTCCTGCCGGTGCAGACCCTCGCCGCAGCGCTGGTGGTGGCCGCCGGCCTGTTCTGGGGCCAGGCGCACCTCGGCTACATCCCCTCGTGGCTGCACTGGAACTACTCCGGATACGAAGGCAAGGCGACGTGGCCTGAATTCAAACGGATCAACGACCACCTGCGCGGAGACCTGAACGATCCGCGCGTCGTATTCGAGCACTCGCAGACCCACAACCGGTTCGGCAGCTCCCGGGCCTTCGAAAACCTTCCGCTGTTCTCCGGCCGGGCGACCCTCGAAGGCGTCTTCCACCAGGCATCGCTGAGTTCTCCGTTCATCTTCTACCTCCAATCGGAGGCCTCCGAACGGGGCTCGGGGCCGTTTCCCCAGCATACGTATACACGCCTCAACCTCGACGCCGCCCTGCCCCACTTTCGTATGTTCAACGTGAGCGACGTGATCGTCGTCTCGGAGAAAGCACGCAAGGCCTACAGCGAGCACCCGGCGTTCGAGCAGACGCTGCGCACGGGCATGTACGCCGTCTACCACATCCGAGACGGCGCGACCGGCTACGTCGTGGTAGCGAAAAACGAACCGGTGCTGTACGAGGCCGACGACTTCAAGCTCGCCTTCTACCGCTGGTACCGGCACCCGGAGATGCTCGACGTGCCGCTGATTCCGCGAGCGCTGATCTCCGAGGACCAGGCGGCGCGGTTCGAGCTGCGTACGGACTCGATCACGCGCCTGCCACGGCGGCCGATCGAGGGCTCGTGCCACGTGACGAGCCGGATCGAGCAGTATCGGATTCACGTCGAAACGGATTGCCCCGGGCGGCCGCACATCGTCAAAGTCTCGTACTTCCCTCGCTGGCACGCCACGGACGGCTCGCAGATCCTTCCCGTTTCGCCCAGTTTCATGCTCATCCGGCCCAAGGGCCGGAGCGTCGACCTCGTATACCGGCGCAATGCCATCGACTGGATCGGATTGGTGTTGACGCTGATCGGCTTGGTCGTACTCGCCGTCTGCCTGCTCCGCCGATCCGCCCGCGATCGCCTGGAACGAGCGCTCGCACGGCCCTGGGCGGGCGTCCTAGCAGCGATGGAGCGGCGCCGGAAGGTGCTCGCTCCGGTCCTGGTCCTCGTCCTGGTAGGCATCGCCGCCGGCACGCGCTACCACCTCCGCAGCGACGAGTGGCAATACCGCCAGGCTCAGGAGGCCTACCGCGCGCGGGACTTCGAACGGGCGGCGGAGCTGTTCTCCGACTGGATCGCAACCGACCGCGACACGTTCAAGCAAGCGACGGCTCTCTACCAGCTCGGCATCACCTACGGCGAACTCGGGCGGCCGGCTGCAGCGATCGAGGTCCACGAGCGGCTGCGCTTTGAGTTTCCCAACGTCGACTACGGTGCCGGAACGCTCTTTCATCTCGCCCGCAATTACCACCGGTTGAACGAGATCGAACGGGCAAAGAAATACGCTGCCCAGTTGCTGGCCGACTATGGAAGCTCCGGCTGGGCGCAGCGGCTGAAGCGCGAGTTGCCGGACCTGGTCGGTGGGCCCGATCAGTCCGCCCCGGGGGCCTGACCGGCCTCGACGAGCTCGTGTACATCGAGCGGCTGCCACGTTTCTCCGCGCTCGCTCCCACACGCCGGGCCGAAGGTGCCCGAGCCGGCCGCCTCGAGTCGGGTGAAAACCCGCCCGCAGCCCGGCTCCGCCCGGACATCGAGCAAATCGAGAAGCGTCGCGCGGACGTCGTCGAGCGACGCGGTAACGGTCGCCGGCCCGGTCGGTCTTCTGGCTGCCACGACGGCGACCCCCAGAGGTCTGTCTGCACTCGAAACCTGGCGGAACCAGTCCGGCCCGCCGCCTGCCCCGAGAAGCACGGTGACGGCGGGCCCCGGCAGCGCCGCGCGGAATGACTCGAGGACCTCTTCGAGCGTCCGGTACGCCCGGCGGACCTCGGCAGTGGCCACCAGTTGGCCGTCTTGGTCGCGAGGACAGCCGGTGCCGCAGTCGACGCGTGCGAGGAAGTCCTCTCCGTAGACGATCAAACGCGATCCCGCCGCAGCTGCCGCAACGGCCTGTGCTCGTTCCTGAACCAAGTCGAGAAGGTGGCGCAGGACCCACTCGTCGCCGCCCTCGCCCGACGGCCCCGCCCAGCCGGGTTCCTCGGCGACGTACAAGCGCTCAGGCGCGCTCGTGTTCCACGCCGTCGCCGGCCACGACCGCAAGTAGACGGGAGTCAGGTACGCTCGCACGTCGTCGGCGCGATAAACGCGGAAGACCCCGGAACGGTCCCCCACGCGGATCTCGAGCCACGGGCTAGAGCGGCCCCGGGGCAAACGC
>CAZQYE010000196.1:0-4623 GCA_964597375.1 uncultured Myxococcales bacterium | reverse complement strand
ACCGAGTGCGAGCCCGATCTGTTTTGCGAACGTCGACCCGGGCAGTGTGACGACCCGACGGCCGTCGGCATCTGCATCGAACCGCCCGACGCCTGTCCCGACGTCTACGAACCGGTATGCGGCTGCGACGGGAAGACGTACTCGAACAACTGCGAGCGCCAGCAGGCACGCGTAGGACTGCGCCATCCGGGGCCATGCGTGATCCGTTGCGACGGGCCCTCTGGAACTGTCTGTCCACCCGGCAGTGTGTGTGACGGGCTGCCCGGCCGCTGCGATGCGAGCATCGAGGACGGTATCTGTGTCCCCGTCCCCGACGTATGCCCCGACCGTGAACATCCCGTGTGCGGCTGCGACGGCGTCACGTACCGAAACAACTGCGAGCGGATCAAAGCCGGCGTCCGCCTGCTGCACTTCGGGCCGTGTAAGCACGAGTGCACGATCGACTCGAGCGGCCAGGCCGACTGCCCGAACAACCAGTTCTGCGAGCAGCGTCCAGGAGTCTGCGGCGAGCCCGGCAGTCACGGAATCTGCCTCGAACGACCCGAGGTCTGCACGGACGAATGGGACCCCGTGTGCGGCTGCGACGGCCAGACGTACTCGAACGACTGCGAGCGAATGGCTGCCGGGGTGAGCAAGCGCCACGACGGCGAGTGCGAGCGCGTCTGCGGGACGATCGCAGGCATTCCGTGCAACGAGGGCGAGATGTGCGAGCTGCCTCCGCACACGTGCGATGCCGCCGACCTAGGTGGTCACTGCATCCCGGTTCCCGACGCGTGTCCGGAGCTGTACGAACCAGTGTGCGGATGCGACGGCGTCACCTACCCGAACGACTGCGAGCGCATCCGCGCCGGCGCGCAGCTCGATCACTTCGGCCCGTGCATCTCAGCGTGCACGAGCGACGCCGATTGCGCGGCAGGCGAGATCTGCCTGCCGCTGCCCGGGCACTGCAACGATCCGAGTGCTCCGGCGTTGTGCGTGCCGGTTCCCGATCAGTGCCCGATGCTCGGGCTGCTGCCGGTCTGCGGCTGCGACGGCAACACGTACGACACCGCGTGCGAGGCGATCATGGCCGGCGTGCCGATCGACCACGAGGGAGCGTGCGAGCTGCCCTGTGCCAGCGATGCCGACTGCGCGCAGGGCGAGGCGTGTTGGACACCGCCCGGCCAGTGCGACGCACCTGGCAGGTGCGCGCCGATCCCGACGGACTGCCCCCTCATGATGCCGGCCTTCCCCGTGTGTGGCTGCGACGGCACCACGTATCCCTCGGTGTGCGACGCGCTGCTCGCGGGAGCGTCGATCGCCCACGAGGGGCCCTGCCCGTAATTGCGCGAAGAACCCTGCCGGTAATCCGATGATCGGTGGAGGGCCGAGCCGCTCGGCGACTCGGCCTTCCACCGCCCGGCGCGGTCGCCCGTCGAGGCCGAGCTATGAGGCAAGCCAGCCGAGCTGCCGGCGGGCCTCGAAGAGGACGATGCCGACGGCGGTGGCCAGGTTGAGACTGCGAACTCCCGGCTCCTCGATTGGAATCGTGTAGACGTCCGGCTCGAAGCGATCGAGAAGCTCCGCGCCCAAGCCAACGGTTTCCTTTCCGAACAGCAGCCGATCGTCGGCCCGAAACCGGCACTGCGTGTACGGCCGGCCCCGCCGAGCGGAAAACGCGAGCATCCGCCCCTCGTGTGAAGCCGCCTGGTACTCCTGCCAGTTGTCGTAGACGGTCCAGTCGACGAGCGGCCAATAGTCGAGACCAGCGCGTTTTAGGTAACGATCGTCGAGCGAGAACCCCAGGGGCCCGATCAAATCCAGGGGAGTCCGCGTCGCAGCCGCCGTTCGGGCGATACTACCCGTGTTCTGAGGAATCTCCGGTTCGAGCAATACGATTCTCACGCCGGCGACGCTCCAGGACACGGGCGAAGCGGGTATCGCCTCCCCCTGCACGGCAGCTCGGGACCCTCGGGACCTTCTTCGATCCAAGCCGCCAACTGATAGTAAGCCGGCCTGAGCAAGCGTGCCGGCAACATCCCGCGCTCGCCTCGGTCGAGCTGGCAGTAAAGGACGTGATCCTCCCCCACACACAACGTCGAGCAATCGAGCGGCGAGGAAATGTCGTCGTTGGCGCGCACGGTGAACCCTCGATCGGGGTCTCCATCGACGGAGACCACCACCAGAGGCGTATCTTCGACTTCGACCCGCTGCCGGTCCACGCCGAGGTCGATTTGCCAAGCGCCGTCTTCGTCGCGGCAGACGTGCTGAGAGAACAGCTTGGCGATCTTTCGGTTCTCGATCGGCTCGTCGTCGGCATACCAGCGGCCGTCGCGGCGGAACGAAATCCGGTACCCGCCGATGGGCCAGAACCCCGCCGGTCCCCCTCGTGCCCCCGTCGTTTTGCTCATCCGCTGCGCTTCTCCTTCGTATCGAGAAGCAACGTCACCGGACCGTCGTTGCACAGTTCGACCAGCATGTGCTCGCGGAAGCGGCCGCAGGCCACCTCGACCCCGAGTAAGCGGGCCTTGTCTGCGACACGTTCAACCATAGGTTCGGCCTGCTCGGGCGGAGCCGCGGCGACGAAAGACGGACGGCGCCCCCGCCGGGTATCGGCCATCAACGTAAACTGCGAAACCACGAGCAGAGACCCGCCCACGTCGGCGAGCGACCGATTCATCTTGCCCGCGTCATCTTCGAAAATCCTCAGGTGGACGAGCCGCTCGGCAAGGAGGTCTGCGTCCTCGAAGGAGTCTTCGTGCCCCACGCCGATGAACGCACACAGCCCGCCGCCGATGTGCCCGACGCAGTCTCCGCCGACCGTCACGCGTGCGTGCCTGACCCGCTGTACCAGCGCTTTCACGCGCGTCACCCTGCCCGCCGCCGCGGCCGGGTGCAACTTTTGACTTACCTCGCGTGGACGCCGCCGATTTCCGTTCCGCCGAATGCGCGGTCGCCCGCGAGTGGAAGCCGGCGCGTTCCCTCGAACCGAATCACCCCGGCGGCGACAGACGGTTGCCAAAGCAACCGGCGGGACTTTGCAGCTCCCCGGTCGCGGGACTTCGCAAATCTCTGGCCGCGCACGGCCCATCGCAACCGCATGTCGCATCGGAACTAAGAGGTCCGGGACATCTCGGCCGCAAGTACGAAGACATCCCGGGGCTTCGATCCACGCAAACGAAAACCGGCTCCTCCGGGGGGGGAGAGGAGCCGGTTCGGTGGTTGGCGTTCCCTGTTCATCCGTTCCAGCGGGCGACGCCACACGCCCGCTAGGAACCAGAGCGACCTCAGAACCTCACGCCGATTGCGGGAGGATCAATCGGCCGGACGCTGGGGTCGCTCGCGTCCACGACATCGACGACGAACTGCTCGGGCAGCGGAGGTTCGTCTCCCTGCAGGAAAGCACAGGTAAACAGGTCCGCCGGCCCGACGACACCCGCAAGGGTGGCAAGTCCGACGACCAAACGTGATGTATCCGTATCGTTGTTGAAGCTGAATGCCCCGCCGTCACCCGTCAGCGACACACAGCGCACGTGCTGGCCGGATCCGACGAAGGTCGATCCCGTCGCCGAGTAGTCGACGACCAACTGGAGTGCGCCGACCGTCACCGGATCGTCGAGCGAGAACACCACCGGCAGGGAGCAGTCGAGGCCCTCGGGGACCAAGCCCACGGCCGCGTGGAGAATCTTGCGCGCATCGGTCGCCGTCACCCGGCCGTTGCCGTCGGCATCGCAGCGCCCGCCGGCGCACTGAGCGATCAGCCCGACTGCGCTGCGCAGCACCCAGCGGGCGTCCGTAGCCGTAACGATTCCGTTCCCGTCGGCGTCCCCGCACACCTCAGGCAGCCGGCAGTCACGGCGGCAGTGATCGGGCTCGGCATCATCGTTCAAGATGCCCTCGTCACACTCCTCCACGCCGATCTGGACGTAGCCATCGCCGCAGCGGGCAGCCACACAACCGGGCAGACATGCATCGGAGACGTCCTCATTGCCGTCGTCGCACTCCTCGCCGCTATCTGTCACGCCGTCCCCGCAGACGGGCGCCCGGCAGTCCTTGCGGCAGGCATCGGGCTGCACGTCCGAGTTGTTCGCGCCGTCGTCACAGTCCTCCACACCCGCATAGAGGAAGCCGTCTCCGCACCGGGCCTTGCGGCACGCGGTCGTGCAAGCGTCTGAATCGTCGCTATTGCCGTCGTCGCACTCCTCGCCGCTGTCGGCCACGCCGTCTCCGCAGACCGGAAGCGTACAGTCCGAACGGCACGCGTCCGCAACCGTGTCGGAGTTGCCGGGACCGTCGTCGCATTCTTCGCCCGGCTCGACGATCCCATTGCCGCAGCCGCCGCAGCTCGGATCGAGCGCGGCCGGTTCGATCGAGACGACGTGGACGGTCGCACTCGCCTGTTGCACGCCAGGCGTGGATGCATCGATGACGATCACTTGGAAATCCGAAGCCGTCGGGGCACCGCCGGTCGAGTGGAAGCGGCAGCGCATGAGCTCGGCCGGGGTATCGAACCCGCCCAAGGAGATGAACCCGGCATGTAGTGTCGCCACCGACTCGTCGTCGTTGAAGCTGGCGAACGACCCGGCAGGGAGCAGATTGGTGCAGGTCACACTCTCAGCACTGCCGGCGAAGTCGCCGGGAGCC
>CAZQYE010000195.1:0-4644 GCA_964597375.1 uncultured Myxococcales bacterium | reverse complement strand
CGACTGAACCACGCTGCAACGTAGAGCAGAGCCGCAAGGACATCGGCCACCGGCAACAGCGCGAGGTCCTGAGCCTGCACGCCGAGGATCGCCCGGCTCTTCCAGACGAGCCACATCTGCACTCCCCACCAGCCGCCGACGATCCACGAGCCGTGCTCGAAGCCGACCAAGCCGGCGAGCCACAGCGCGGGCGGTAGGCCATGGGCGAGCAGCAAGCCGAGGTATCCCAGCGGCCGTGCTCTGCGGATGACGGCGAGCCACCTGAGTTGTCGCCGCAGCACACGTCCTACCGGTTCGTCCGCGAGGTGATGCTCGAGGAGACGAGGAACCCACGCCAGCCGGTAGCCTGCTTGCTCGACGTTGCGGGCCAATGCGTGGTCATCGGCGGGCTCGTCGAGCAGACGCGAAAGCCCCCCGGCGCTCTCGAGCGCATCCCTGCGGACGGCGATCGTCGCACCCAGGGCGAAGTGAAGGCCCTCGGCACGAATCGCAAGACAGGTACTCGGTAGGAACCTCGTGTTCGTAAGGAGCGCATCGATCCGACTGAGAACCGTCCGGGCGGGCACGCTGCGATACGGGCACGTGGTCAAGCCGACCGAAGCATCGGCCAGGGGAGCGATCACCGTAGGTACGTAATCGGGCGGCACCAAGATGTCTGCATCGCTCAGTACGACCACCTCTGCGTTCGATCCGGCGAGCGCCTGCACGAGGTTCGCGATTTTGCGGTTCTCTCCGGGCGGAAGAGGATCCGAGCGAATCTCGACGGCGGCTCGACTGCCACGGCGCAGCTCCTCGGCGACGGCAGCGGCGGGATCGTCCCGTGATGCCAACCCCAAGCATACCCCGGCATCCGCGCGCGCCGCCGCTTCCAACAGACTGGCGAGGCACGGACGCAAATAGCGAGGAGCGCCGCGCAGCGGCCGGGCCAAGACCACCGTCGGCCGCCACGTAGACTCGGCCGGCGACCCCTCGCTTGCTCGTGCATCGCCGAGCCGGTTGACCGCACGAGTCGCAACGATCCAGTACCCGCAAGCGGCCGCCAGCCAAAGCAACGCGATCGTCACGAATCTTCCTGCGCGAGCTCGCGCGAGTTTACCAGTACATATCCGGCTTCGGCGATGGCCGCCCGGACGCGGGGAGAGCAAAGCGCATCGCGCTCGCGCCGCCCCGCTTCCGTGGCCTCGTCCGGATGAGCGTACAGTTCGACCTTCTTTTCGCGCAGGCGGCGGGCCAGCTGGATCAAAGACAGTTCGTCGAGGCGCCCGGTTTCGCGAAGGCCGTAGACACGGTCGAACGTCGTGCAGGCCGACGCCAGCGCCAACCGCCGCCGGCAACCGCTTGCCAGGGAGCGCAAGACCGCCGCACTCGCCTCACCGCTGACACGCAAGCCCCCAAGTCGCCCCGCCACGTCTTCTTCGACGATACGAATCACCGACGCACCGAACCTCGATGCCGCGCGCACGACGTACGGAAACACCACCGGGTGCATGTGTAGGTGGTGGTGACCGTCGACGTGATCCATCCGAAGACCGGTTGCAGCGAATGCTTCGAACTGCGCCTCGATTTCCTCCTCGATGGCCGGAGCGAGCAAACGGCGCCGGATCCCGTAGCGCCAGCCCGCCTTCAGTGGACTGTCCACGAACCTGCCGCCGCCATCGGTCAAGAGAGATCCCTGGCCGCCCGTCGTCACGGGCCGGCCATCGCATAGAACCAAGTGCAAGCCGACCGAGAGTCTCGGCAGCCGGCGCGCCCGGGCGACGGCATCGGCAAACGCAGCTCCCCGCACCATCAGGCTTGCACTCGTGACCACACCCGCCGAGTGGGCTTGCTCGACCGCCTCGTTCACGGACAGGCTGGCGCCGAAATCGTCGGCCGTGACAACGAGTAAACCCGGCACCGTTCTTACAAATTCACCGATTCCCGCCGGTCGGTCATGAACGATAGGAACTCCCGGCCTTCCCGCAAGCGTCGCCTGAGCACCACCGGATCGCGCAGCATGTCGCGTAAGATTCTAAGAATCGGCCGCGGGCGCATGTAGAATGCTCGATACATTCGTTCGAGCGCCGCGTGGATCTCCTCGGCGGAAAGCTCCGGATAGGACAGAGCTGCAACCTGGACGCCGCGCTGCTCGACGACGCCACTGAAATCGTCCGTCACCAGCCACCCGTTGGCCTCGGCCTGGCGGTACAGCTCGGTGCCTGGATACGGGGCTGCAAGCGACACTTGAATGCTGTAAGGGTCGGCACGCTTGGCGAAGCGGATCGTTTCTTCGATGGTTTCGCGCGTCTCGCCGGGCAGCCCGACGACGAACGTGCCGTGGACGAGGATGCCGAGCTTGTGGCAGTCTTCGGCGAAGCGCAGCGCCCGATCTACGCGCGTCCCCTTGCGAATGTTGTTCAGAATGCGTTGGCTGCCGCTCTCGTAACCGACGAGAAGAAGGCGTAGCCCGTTGTCTTTTAGGATTCGCAATGTCTCCAGTGGCACGTTCGCCTTTGCATTGCACGACCACGTAAGTCCCAACCTGCCAAGTCCCCTCGCAATTTCCTCGGCGCGCGGGCGATCGTCGGTAAAGGTGTCGTCGTCGAAGAAAAACTCCCTCACCTGCGGAAACAGTTCCCTGGCACGCTTCATTTCCGCAAGAACGTTGGCCGGACTGCGCGTTCGATAAACGTGGCCCGCAATCGTCTGCGGCCACAGGCAGAAAGTGCACTTACTCCGGCACCCGCGCCCGGTATACAGAGAGAGGTACGGATGCTCGAGATAGCCGATTGCATACTTTGTGACGTCGAGGTCCCGCGCGTACACGTCGACGACGAACGGCAGAACATCGAGGTCACGGATCGGGGGTCGCGGCGGATTGCGAACCACGGAACCGTCAGGAGCGCGCCACGCAATGCCACGCACCTGTTCGAGAGGACGTCCGGCAGCGATCTCAGCCACTGCTTCCTCGAATTCGCCGGTCGTTACGAAGTCCGCCGCCGGCGCCACCGCCAGCGTCTGCTCGGGGAGCACCATCGGGTGCGCACCGACCAATCCGATGACGGCGTCCGGACGCACCTCGCGAATGCGGCGGGCCGTATCGGCGTCACGGTACACCGAAGGAGTCGACGTGTGCATGACGACCATGTCGTATTCGGCCGCCGTCGCGACCACGGTGTCGATCGACAGATCGTGCGGGGGAGCGTCGACCAACCGGGACTCCGGCACCATCGCCGCAGCCTGGGCCAGCCAAGTCGGATACCAAAACGAGCGGATCTCGCGCCGGGCCTGGTAGCGGGAGCCGGCACCCCCGTCGAACCCCTCGTACGAAGGAGGATTGAGAAACAGGCACTTCACCGCCGCGCCTTTCCGTCGAGCCTGCGGCTCTTGGCCGTGGACGTTTGCAGCCGCACGTGCGACCAGCGCGAGTCTTCTTGCGCGTTGCCGGCGGAGAGAAACTCATGCCCGTCAACCTCCGTCACGGCGCCGCCCGCTCGCGCCGAGGCGTACGCTGCATCGAGAGCGGCGCGGCAAGCAGCCGCCTCTCGATAGTTCTCGAGGGCCAACGACGGCTGGTCGAGCGCAGCGATGAAGCCGTCGAGCACCGGCGGGAACCAGCCGGCGTGATAGGAATCGTCCGAACTCCCACCTGCACGCCTACGACCGACGACCGCACCGGCAGTGTCCCGCTCCACGACGTCACCGTCCGCTATCTCGACCGATCCACGATCACCAAGGACCCGAACGTGCGTCTCCCGCCGCTCGGCGGCCCACGTCAAGTCGAGCGAAACGTGCACACCACCGCCGAAAACGAACCGAGCCCAAGCCGTATCCTCGACGTTCCCCTCCGACCACCGCCTAGTCGCCACCCTCGCCGTCACGGATGCCGGCCTCGATTGGACCAACGACTGCGCCAGATACAGGGCATGCCACCCGTGGTCCGTCAGAATGCCGCCGCCCGCTAGATCGGCCCGCAACCGCCACGAATCACGGCCACCAGCGGGTTGTGTCCGATGCGTTCGAAACTCGATCGCGCGAATGTTTCCCACCGTCCCCTTCTCGACCGCCTCGCGGACGAAGCGCAAAGCCGGTGCGTAGTGCCAGTTGTGGACCGTCATCACGACGACACCGCATCTGCGGGCCTCCCCGGCGATCGCACGCATGGCCTGCGCGCAGACGGCAAGTGGCTTTTCGGCCAACACGTGCGCTCCAGCCGCCGCCGCTTTACCGATGATTTCGGCCCGCACGGCGGGCGGCGTCGCAACGTCAACGAACGCCGGCGCCTCCCGCTCGAGCAAATCGTCGATGTCGCAGTACGTTCGAATCCCATCGCCCAATAGCCGCCGGGCCCGGTCGAGGCGCTCGGGATTGCGATCCGCGACTGCCTCGATTCGCACGCGATCGTCCGCCAGCAACGCCGGCACGTGCGCGTATTCGGCGACACTGCCGAACCCAACGATTGCTCCGAACACAGGCCGGTTCACTGAGCTTCTCCCGACATGGACACCAGCACGTCCTCCAGCACATCGAGCCCTCGGTGCATTTGTTCCTCGGAGATGATCAGCGGCGGGTTGATCCGGACACGCGGACCGTACGCCATGACGAGCAAGCCGCCCGCCAGACAGCGACGGTAGATTTCCTCGGTAATCGCCCGGGGCAGGGGCT
>CAZQYE010000194.1:0-4644 GCA_964597375.1 uncultured Myxococcales bacterium | reverse complement strand
ACGGCCATGTCGCCGAACCGGTCGAGAGTCGAGTCGAGGACGCCGCCGAAGCGCGTCTGCAGATTCCCATTGCGGGCGACGGCGCCGTCGAGAAGATCGAGAATTCCGGCGACGAGCATCAGCAGTCCGGCCGCGGCCGGCCACAGGCTGTGCGGCTGCCCGCGGGATCCAGTCTCCCAGGGGGGTGCGTGACCGGCCCCCACCGCCAGGCAGGCGGCAGCCGCGCAGGCGGCGACGAGGCCCGCACAGGAGATCATGTTCGGCGTCGCGCCACGGGCGATCGACCACTGCGCGAGCCGCGTGAGCAAGGGGTTGTTCTTGATCGTCATATCGTTCTGCGACGGAGCCGTTTCCATTATGGCCAGGGCCGCCAAGCGCTCACAAGTACGGGACGACGCGCGCGGCACCGCCGAGGCTGAAAGCGAGCCTCTCAGAGACCTTGGCTACAGGCAACGCACAGGCGGTTGCGCTTTTCATTGCAAGGGCGCAACCGGACTTCATTTCGGCTCGAGAGTTTCTTCGAGCGTGGCGCGCATCCGCGCCGTATGGCTTCCCTCCCAGTACACCCGGCCGCACTGGCGGCAACTTCGAAGCGGCAGTCCCCGCTCGACGACGGACTGCGGCACACCAGGCGGTGCGGAACCGCGGGGAAGGGGAATCAGTACGACGTTACAGCGCAGGCAACGTTCGAACAGCCTCTCGCGCCAAGGGAGCCCGAAGCGGTCTACGACCTCCCGGAGCTGGTCGAGAGGACGCTCGGACCTCAGCAAATAGCAGCCGTCCACCCACCACTCGGAAAGCATGCGGCGGTCACGAGTGAGCACGATCCTGCCCTCGGTAGCGGCCAACCGGACGGCATCCGCGTCGCTTCCGTGTTTGAACAGCCTCGTATCGTATCCGATCACACGCAGCCAGCGCGCCAGGCCGGCGAGCATCTCGTCGGCGAGAAATCGCACCGGTCCGCCTCGAGCGAGTCCCGGGCGACGCAGCCGGAGCCCCACACGGTGCCCGCAAGCGCATGAGATCGTTCTTCCGAACTGAAACAGCGCAACGTCGTACTGAGCGCCGCAGTGTTCGCAAACGATCGCCATCGAGCGCTTCCCGCCGTCCGCAAGGCCGCTGTGCAGGGCCCGATGCCCTCCTTGTCGCGCGGCCGGCGCAGGGGTATGGTGCGCTGTTCCAGCAGAAACGAAAAGTGAGGAGCTGAGGGACATGGACTTTGCTTATTCGGAAAAGGTCAAGGATCTCGAGGCGCGCCTGCGCCAGTTCATGGACGAGCTGATCTATCCGAACGAACAGGCGATTCGCGAACAGGTCGAGGAAGGCCCTACGCGCTGGAAGGTGCTGCCGCTCATCGAGGAGCTCAAGGCCGAAGCGCGGCGGCGCGGGCTGTGGAACCTGTTCTTGCCGGAGAGTGAGTACGGTGCCGGCCTGACGAATCTCGAATACGCCCCGCTGTGCGAGATCATGGGACGGTCGCGCTGGGCGCCAGAGGTGTTCAATTGCGCTGCACCGGATACCGGAAATATGGAGGTTCTGGTTCGTTACGGCACGGAAGAGCAGAAGAAGGAATGGCTCGAGCCGCTGCTCGCCGGCGAAATTCGTTCGTGTTTCGCCATGACGGAGCCGGCTGTCGCCTCTTCGGATGCGACGAACATCTCGGCGACGATCGAACGTAGCGGCGACGAATACGTGATCAACGGGCGCAAGTGGTGGACGTCTGGGGCCGGTGACCCGCGGTGTAAAGTGGCGATCTTCATGGGCGTCACCAACCCGGACGCAGAGCGCCACCGCCGTCACGCGATGATCCTGGTTCCCATGGATGCTCCAGGGGTCAAGGTCGTTCGGATGCTGAGCGTCTTCGGCTACGACGAGGCTCCACACGGCCACGCCGAGGTGGTCTTCGATCACGTGCGCGTCCCCCGCCGCAATCTCTTGCTTGGCGAGGGGCGCGGGTTCGAGATTGCTCAAGGACGCCTCGGACCGGGCCGGATTCACCACTGCATGAGGACGATCGGGCTGGCCGAGCGTGCGCTCGAAGCCATGTGCCGCCGGGCCATGTCCCGGGAGGCTTTCGGCGGACCGCTCGCCGACATGGGCGTGGTTCGCCAACAGATCGCTCTGTCGCGTATGGAAATCGAGCAAGCGCGACTGCTCACGCTGAAGGCGGCTTACATGATGGATACCGTCGGGAACAAGGAGGCGCGGTCGGAAATCGCGCAGATCAAGGTGGTGGCACCCAACGTTGCGTTGCGTGTCGTCGACCGGGCGATCCAGGTCCACGGTGGGGCGGGTGTGTGCCAGGATTTCTTCCTCGCCGAGGCCTACGCCGGGCTGCGCACGCTGCGACTGGCCGACGGGCCCGATGAAGTGCACACGGAACAGATCGGCAAGCTCGAGCTGCGCCGCTACCGCTGAGATGCCGGGCGTCCTCCGGGCAGCGATCGTATCTCTCGTCGTGCTGTCGAGTTCGTGCGCACCGGCTCGCGAACCGCTCTTCTTTTCGAAGCAGTTCGATCCAGCCGCGGTTCGAACGGTGGCCCTGCCGCCGATCGTCGATGTGCGTGCCGACCGTTTCGAGCACGTGCTGGCGACCGTCCGCGCGCGGCACGCAGCCGAGCGGGTACTTTCGACCAAGGGATACACGGTCGAGGAAATCGAGCTCCCGGAGCAAATTCGGTCGATGACGCCGCTCGAGGCGAGCCGGATCTCGGCCGAGCCGCTGGCCCGGGC
Source organism: uncultured Myxococcales bacterium (assembly GCA_964597375.1). Taxonomy (GTDB): domain Bacteria; phylum Desulfobacterota; class Binatia; order UBA1149; family SPBQ01; genus CAZQYE01. The sequence goes on along the minus strand of CAZQYE010000194.1, from coordinate 1,911 downwards.
GTTCGCCGGCGTGGATACCCACGTTCTTCTGATCTTCCTGGAAAGACTCGAACAGGAAGGCGAGGGGCCCGGCCAAACGAGCGTGACGATTTCGGCCGTTCTTCTCGACCCGCGCAACCAAAGGGTCCTGTGGCGCGATCGATCGGCGGAGCACTCGACGCTGGGAGGCCTGCTGACGGTGCTGTCGGGTGGGTCGGCCAGCTATGAGGCGGTGTACCAGGCGGTTCGCGGCGTGTTGCGGACGCTTCCGGCGAGACGGCCGGTGCCGCAATCAGGGCGCCGGCGCCGCTGACCCGGGCCGCCGCAGGATTGGTCGGGTACCCTGCGCTTGCGCGAGGGCCCGCGATGACGGCCCGGGGGGCCGCCGAACGAGATTGCGGCGGGCCGAGGTGCGTGTGTGACCGGGGCGGTCGCGGCGGCGCGCCGGTCGTGGCAAAAGACATAGCAGCACACCGAGCAGGCGCCCTGCCTGCACCCGGCGACGAGCAAGAAGATCGTTTTCGCTGTGTACAATGACGTTCGCCGGCGGAGTCTTGGATGAGGGCAGCCGCCATGCAGCCGGCGGCTTGCGGGATGCATAGACGCGGAACGGAAAAGAGGCGATGAGAGAGGAGAGATTTCTGGCGATTCTCGTGGGCGGCGGACCGGCTCCGGGGATCAACAGCGTCATCGGTGCGGCGACGATCCGCAGCGTACTCGGTGGGTTTCGTGTCCTGGGCGTGCGCAACGGCTTCGAGACGCTGATGCGAGGCCACGAGCCGGACGTCGTTCCGCTCGCGATCGATGATGTGAGCCGGATTCATTTCCGTGGAGGCTCGATCTTGGGTACTTCTCGGGCCAACCCGACGACGGAACCGGGTCTGCTCGAACACACCGTCGAACAACTCAAACGGCTCGGTGTGTCTCACCTCATTACCATCGGCGGCGACGATACCGCGTTTTCGGCGATGAAGGTTTGCGAGCGGGCCGGGGGTGCAATTCACGTCGTTCATGTTCCAAAGACGATCGACAACGATCTCGACTTGCCGCCGACGATCGATACGTTCGGGTTTCAGACGGCCCGGCACGTAGGTGCCGAACTCGTCAAGAACCTGATGACCGATGCGTACACGACCTCGCGCTGGTACTTCGTCGTCTCGATGGGGCGCAAAGCCGGCCATCTGGCGCTCGGTATCGGCAAGGCCGCCGGGGCGACGATGACGCTGATTCCCGAAGAGTTCGGCGGCGAGCAGGTCCCGTTGCGATATGTGGTCGATACGCTTGCCGGGTCGATCATCAAACGCTTGAGTTACGGCCGCCGCCACGGTGTGGCCGTGATCGCCGAGGGCATCGCGCTGGGAATCGACCCCGAAGATCTAGGGAGCCTCGACTCGGTGGAACGCGACGCACACGGTCACGTGCGCATCGCCGAAATCGACGTCGGGGAGATCCTCAAGCAGGCGGTCAAGCGGCGGCTCAAGGAGTTCGGTGTAGAGACGACCATCGTTGCCAAGGACATCGGTTACGAGTTGCGATGCGCCGACCCGATCCCGTTCGACATGGAGTACACGCGTGACCTAGGGTACGCCGCCGCGCGCTACATCATGTCGGGTGGGAGCGGGGCGATGGTGTCGATGCAGGGAGGTCGGTTCGTTCCGATTCCGTTTTCGCAGTTGATCGATCCGGCCACCGGTCGCACGCGCGTTCGCCTCGTCGATACGGACTCGGAGCGCTACCGGATCGCCCGGCGTTACATGATTCGCATCCGCAGGGACGACTTCGAGCAGGACCACGAACTCGAGCGGCTTGCCGAGACCACCGGGCTTACGCCGCAGGCGTTTCGCGACGAGTTCGAGTATCTGACCGAGTACGAACCTCCGCCTCTGGACTTCTCCGGCAGGACGGCGTGACTCGCTGCAAGGGCCGCTCGTT
>CAZQYE010000193.1:0-4656 GCA_964597375.1 uncultured Myxococcales bacterium | reverse complement strand
GGAACGATCGAGGACTTCTCTCCGCTCCCGCGCCTGCTACGCGACAACGTCGTGTTCGAGAGCTGGGAAGGAACGCACAACGTGCTCGTTGCGCAGGTGCTCCGCGACAGTGCCAAACTCGGGCTGTTGTCCAACGTGCACGACGCAATCCGAACGTGGATCGACCATCTCGCCGACGAGCGACTCGCCGAGGACGCCGGAATCGTCGCAAACGCTCTCACCGACCTCGGAGACCGAGCCGCGCGGAGTGTCACCCAGGCCGACTACGGGGCCGTGCACTTCCGGCGCCAACTGACCGCTCTTGCACGGGTTTTTCAGGCGGCGCGGCTGCTGGTCGAAGCGGACGAGGAGGCCAAACGCGGCATCGAAACGCCAAAGCGCGACATCGCGGCGTTTTTCATCCGCAGGCATCTCGCCGGCGGTTATCGCCCGGAAGACGATCCGGAGTTCGCGGCACGTATCGACCGGATCGTCGAAAGCGAGCGCTGGTAGCGCCGAGGAGCGCCTCGCTACCGCACACAAGACCGCCTTGGCGCGGGACGAAAATGAAGGGGGCGCCGGCGGCCGCACCAAAGGCGCGACCGGCGGGGCTGCAGCAACGGTACGCTCGCCATCCGAGATGCCCGAGCCCGCCGGTTCGGCAGCTGGTCCGGGGCAAGGCGGAAGTGGTCAGTCGGAAAGCGAGAAGGTCAGGCCCGCCGCCTCGGTCAGGAACTGCATCAGCGGCGACAGCGCGACAAAGGCCCGGGTGACTTCGGCCGGGAATCGCGGGGTGAGCGCCAACGCCGGATCGACGCGCTGTATGGCGAAGAAGTCCTTGCGCTTGAGGTCTTCGATCAACGGGTGGTTCGCATCGAAGCCCTGCGGAGGCCGTTTCAGGGAATCGCCGGCGAGAGAACCGAAACGCCTCTTGAAAGCCCGCGCGTTCGTAATCTTCTTCCACCGAGCCTGGTCGTCATCGATTGCTTCGCGGATCCGGCGCAGGACCGGATTGGGTGGGTGCCACAGGCCGCCGCCGAAAAAGACGTTGCCCGGTTCGATGTGTACGTAGAAGCCTGGGGCATGCGCATCCTTTCCCGCCATATGGCGGAAGTGGCACGCGGCGTGCTCCTTGTAGGGACGCTTGTCGGCCGAGAAGCGGACGTCGCGGTAGATGCGAAACATCGAACCGCCGTTCGGTCTCGGGTCGGCGATGAAACAATCTGAAACGCGCGCCAGACGCGTGTCCATCGCCTCGATGAATCGGCACATGGGCTCGACGATGCTGCGCTTGTACCGCTCCTTGTTTGCGGCAAACCACTCGCGATTGTTGTTGCGCGAAAGCTCTTCGAGAAAGCGGAACGCATCCGGGGGAAACCCGGCAAACCCCTCACCCATACCCAGACCTTGACAGGGATAAGCACCTTTTCCAAGTCCTTGAAAATACAGGAGTTGGGGAGGCGATTCTCCGGGGTTCGCGCGCCAGCCCCCGCAGCGCGCTACACGTTACGGTCGATCGGCGGGGGCAAAAAGTAGGGGTACACGCGCCGGCGCACCCGCCGCTGCCACCAGCGGTCGGCGCGGCGTGCCGCTTGGATGAAGGCGTAGGCCCGCGCGTCGCCCGCGTAGTAACGACGCACCTCCCGCTCGTCGATGGGCGGATCGAAGTGCAGCCGCTCGTTGGCCAGAGCGATGAGCGGCTCGAGTAGATGCTCGAGGCGTTCCTTGATCAGATTGCCGAGTAAATCGACGATCTGACCGCGCAACGTGTAGTACTTGTCGAGCAAGTGGGGCGCGACCCACCAGCGTACCGGCGGTCGAACCAGCGCCGGCAGCGCCCGCAGTTGGTGCTCCCAGTCGAGCATCTCGCGCCCCTGCTCGTCACGCATGAACGGAGTCGTGACGTCCAAATACAGCAGTCGCTCCCCGACGAACGCCCAGTTCGAAAGCTGACCATCGGGAGCGAGACGCTCGCTCACGACCCCGGCGATCGCATCGTAGATCCGCTCGCAGCACTCCCGCGCCGAGGCCTCGTCGAGCTCCCGCACGTAGGCGGGTGCCAACTCCCCGGGCGCCAGAGATGGCTGCACGCAGTAGACGACGACCCGCCCGCCTTTGCGCTCCACACGCTGCAACTGAGTTTCGACCGGCTCGAGACCACCCGCTCGCAACGCCTCGACATACCTCCGCACGAGATTCTCATAGGTCTCGGCCTGCGCCGCGCTGGCAAACGGCGGCATCCGTTTGACCGCCCTGCGCCCGACGCTCGAGTCGAGCGCCAAGACGGTCGTCACCTCGCCGTATCCGATGATGTCGATCCCGCGTTCGTCTCCCCGCTCGAGCGCACTCTCGACGAGGTCTTCGAACGCAGCCAGTTCGTCTTCAGGAATCGGCCTCACCCGCACACTCCACCAATGCGGGAGATGAGCTCGTCCGCCTCCTCATCGGAGATGACCAGCGGTGGAAGCAATTGGAGCACGGAGCGATCGTTGCCCGCCGGAAACACGAACACCCCCGCTTCGAGCAGCTTGACGAACGCACCGATCGCCTCGGCGTCGTCGCCGAACTTCATACCCATGAACAGGCCGCGGCGGCGCAACGTGAACGCCATGCCGTCGAGCCCGCGCGCAAACCGCTCGGACAACTCGGACACGCGCTCGAGGAAACCCGGCTCCTCGATCACGTCGAGCACCGCCAGCGCGGCCACACACCCGAGCTCGGCACCACCGAACGTCGAGAAGTGGACGAACGGGTGCTCGTCGAGCACCCGGTGCATGTCCGCCGTCATGAGCACGGCGGTAATCGGGTACACGCCTCCGCTCAGCCCCTTTCCCGTCAAGATGGCGTCCGGCACGATCCCCTCGTGCTGGTAACACCACACCTTACCGGTACGCCCGAGGCCCGTCTGGATCTCGTCGACGATCAGCAGTGCGCCGCGCTCGGAGCACAGCCGCCGCACCCCGGAAAAATACCCCTCCCGTGGAATCGGCATGCCGAGGGTCGCCGGAATGGCCTCGAGAATCACCGCCGCCGTCTCCTCGTCGATGGCGCGATCCATCTCGTCCAGGTCGTTGAACGGGACCTGCACGAACCCCGGCAGGTTCGGGCCGAACGGCTCGCGGTACGTTGGGTCGCCCGTGGCCAGGGCCAGGCCGGTGTGCCCGTGATAGCCGCCCTGGGCGGAAATCACCTTCGGCCTGCCCGTGCGGCCGCGCGCGACTTTGATCGCGACGTCGGCGACCTCTCCGCCGCTCACCCCGAAGACCACCTTGCTGAGCTCGCCGCCCGTCGTCGCCGCCAGGCGCTCGGCGAGGCGCGCCCGCCAGGGGGAAGCGAAGTGGTGGTTGCCCACGTCGACCTGCCCGAGACGGCGCCGCAGGGCTTCAACGATACGGGGATTGTTGTGGCCGAGGTTGAACACGCCCCCGTTCGAATGGCAGTTGATCAGCCGCCGGCCGCTGAACGCATCCTCGAACTCGACACCGGCGCGGCGTCCAAGGACGAAACTCACCCCCAAGCCCTCGTAGAACCGCAGCTTGGCAGGTAGCAAGTGCGCTTCGACGGCCTTGAACAAGTCGGCATAGCTCGGATACGGCATTTCCGGCTCGGGCTGCTGATCGATCACGTGCTCGTTGCTCATCGATTTCCGTTCTCCCAGTGACGAAGGTGACGTAGCCAAAAGCCGCGGATACTCATATACGGATCGCCCGGGCGTCGCACGTCACCGCGTCCGGTCGACCTCCTCGGGGAGAATTTTTTCGACGAAACGCTCCCACGCTGGACGTTGCCCGCCGGAGCCGTCACATTATGATGCCGACGGTTGCACACAGACGGACCGGCCGGCCACCGGCCAAACCCGAGAAGACAGACATTGAACTGGAACATCGCCGACATTTGGGAACGGATCGCCGCCGTGATCGGTGACGCCCCTGCTTTGCTTCACGCCGACCGCGTTCTTTCCTGGTCCGACTTCGATCGCCGGGCCGAAGCGCTCGCTCGATTTCTCACCGATCGAGGAGCGAAGGTCGGAGACAAGATCGCCGTCTACTCGCACAATCGTCCCGAATATTTGATCGCCGTGTTTGCGGCGATCAAAGCGCGACTGGTTCCGATCAACGTCAACTACCGCTACCGCCGGGAAGAACTCGAGTACCTGCTCGACAACTCCGACAGTGTCGCGATCGTCTTCGAAGGGACCTTCGCCGAGCGCCTCGACGAAATCCGCGGCCGGCTCCCCAAGGTCCACACGTACGTCCAAATCGACGACGGCCTGCCGCAAGTCGCTTGGGCCGAGCCGCTCGAACCGATTCTCGAGCAGCCGGTCGACGCCCGCGGGATCGAACGTAGCCCCGACGACATGATCTTCATCTACACCGGCGGTACCACGGGAATGCCCAAGGGCGTCATGTGGCGTCAGGAGGACATCTGGCGGACTCTCGGCGCGGGCGGAGATTTCCTGACCGGGCGGGACAAACCCGCCGACCTCGAGGCACACGCGCGCAAGATCGCCGAGGCACAAGCACGCATGCGACTTCTCCCCGCTTGCCCGCTCATGCACGGCACCGGGCTGTTGACGGCGATCAGCACGCTCGTGCGTGGCGGCAGCGTCGTCACTTTGCCGATCCGCCGCTTCGACCCGCACGTTTTGTGGCGGGAAGTAGAGGACAAACGGGTCGA
>CAZQYE010000192.1:0-4659 GCA_964597375.1 uncultured Myxococcales bacterium | reverse complement strand
CTCGAGCGGCCGGAAGACGCGCAGCAGCGCGGGCGCAAGCGCCCAGGCCCGCGCCGCGCGCACAACAAAAAAGGGAAGCCAGCGATGACGAAGCAGGCAACCGCAACGGCTAAGGCCCCGCCGATCAAGCAACCAGGCCGCCTCTCGCCACGGATTCGCTTCCTCCGTGACTACTACTTCCGCGGCAACGAGCGCCGCTGGAACAACGAGTTCACCTGCTGGACGACCGGTACCCCCTGGGACGTGCTGTACGACGAGACGACCTACTACATCGTCCCCGAGACCTACGCGTTCTTCCAGACGTTCCGCAGTTCTACTTTGCAGGCGGCTCGTCCCGTCAAGCTGCACCAGGACTTCTGGAAATGGAGTCTGGTGGAGCGGCGCGCCTGGTTCATGCGCGAGGTGATGGTCCACTACGTTCCGCACGAGATCCTGCCCGGCGATCTGCTGGCGGGCGCTCGCTTCAATGTCCTCACCTCCAAGTGCTGGAATCGCCAGGAGGCAAGACTCTACGAGCGCGCGGTTGGGGGACGCAAAGGCCTGCGCAAGGCCACGCTCGAGTTTCACCGCCACGGTTACGGCAACGCGGGTGCTACCTCGGGACACTTGATCCCAGACCATGCGCGGCTGCTCAAACTCGGATGGAAGGGCATCCAAGCCGAGATCCGCGACCGCTACGGCCGGCTGACCGATGAGGAGCGCGACGGCGAAGAGGGCGCCCAGCTCCGCGCCATGATGACGGCGGCGACGATGGCTCGCGACGTCGCCGGCAAGTACGCCGCCCGCTGTCGCGAACTCGCCGCCCGCGAAGCCAACCCGAGCCGGCGTGCCGAACTCGAACAGATGGCGCGCAATCTCGATCGCGTCCCATGGGAGCCGGCGCGCACGTTCTGGGAAGCCGTTCAGGCCCTGTGGCTCAACCACATGCTCGTCATGAGCGACGAGAACTACCCGGGCCCAGGCATCAGCTTCGGCCGCGTCGACCAATACCTTTACCCTTACTGGCGCGCCTCGATCGACGCCGGCATGGATCCCGAGTTCGGCAAAGAAATCCTCGAGTGCTTCTGGATCCACGCGAACACCGCCTACGACGCGATGATCCAGATGGGCAACCAGGGCATTACCTCGGGATTCGGCCAGCTCATCACGCTTTCGGGAATGGGTCCGGGCGGCCGCGACATGACGAACGATCTCACCTACGCGTTCTTAGACGTCATCGATGCGATGAACCCGATCCTCGAGCCCAAGCCCAACGTACGGTTGCACCGCGGCTCCCCCGACGGCCTACTCGACCGGCTCGTCGACATGATCGCCTCGTGCCAGGGCGCTCCGTTCCTCCTCAATTTCGACGAGCGCTCGATGGCCGGACTGATGCGCGAGGCGCGCCTGGGGGGCTACGAGGACCTCATCCGCGAGGACAACGTCCACGACTATGCGCCGGTAGGCTGCCTCGAGAACACGATGGTCGGCAACGACCGCTCCGGCACCGTCGACTGCAATCTCAACCTACTCAAGGCCGTCGAGCTGGCGTTGACCGGTGGCTACGACCTGGTCCCCGCCGCCGACCCCATTACCGGCAAGCGCTCGCGGGTGCGCCGCGAAGGGCCTGACACGGGCGACGCGCGAACGTTCAAGACCTGGGACCAGTTCTGGCGGGCGTACGTCGAACAGACCCGCTACATCGTGCGCCGCTGCGTCGAGCTCTACGAACGCAGCGAGGCCTTGCGCTCCGAGCTTTCGCCCACGCCATACCTCTCGTGCATGGTTCGTGGCTGCATCGAAAGCGCGCGCGACATCACCCGCGGCGGCTCGGAGATCCGGTTCGTCACGCTCGAGGCCGTCACGTTCGCAACCACCGTCGACTCGCTGCTGGCGATCAAGCACCTGGTCTTCGACACGGGCCGCACGACGATGGCCGAGCTGATCGAGGCGCTGCGCGCGAACTGGCAAGGCCACGAGATGCTGCAGGCATGGGCCCGCTTCCGCGCCCCCAAGTACGGCCGCGACGACGACGAAGCCGACGAAATGGCCCGCCGCGTGATGCAGGTTTGGACGGAGGAGACCTGGAAGTATCGCACTTGCTCAACCGACCGGCAGTTTCGCCCGGGGATGCTGAGCTGGAACTACTGGGTCGGCGACGGATACGTGTTGGCCGCCAGCGCGGACGGCCGGCCCCAGGGGCGCTTTCTGTCGAACGCGATCTGCCCGAGCAACGGCGCCGATACGCGCGGGCCGACGGCCAACGCGAACTCGGTCGGCAAGGCGCTCGGCGGCCGTGCCCGGCCCGGCGAGCGAGGCGACTGGCAAGACTTCATCAACCTGCTGCCCAACGGCGCCAGCCACACGATCACGTTCAGTCCGGCCTTCCTGCGCGATGCCGAGCACCGTCAAAAGTTTAAGTCGTTTCTTAGGGGTTACTGCGAAAACGGCGGAACCGCCTTGCAAATCAACGTAGTCGATGCGGACACGCTCCGCGCCGCCCAACGCGATCCCGACAGTTACCGCCACTTGCTCGTCCGCGTCACGGGCTACAACGCGTACTTCACAGCCATTGGCCGCGAGCTGCAAGACGAGATCATCGCCCGGGAGAGCCGTGCGTAGGGGCAGACACATGAGGCGGATCCATGGCTCAAACGGCGCGCAGACCGCCCGCCGTGCAGACGTTACTCCCTCGGCCGCTTTCGCCAAGCCGTACGGCAACGGCCGCGTCGGTATCAGCGTCACCGAGGCAACCGCCGTCACGGCACCCGTTCTCAACGTTCAGCGCATGTCGACCGAGGACGGCCCGGGACTGCGCACGACGGTGTTTCTAAAAGGCTGCAGTCTCGCCTGCACGTGGTGCCACAACCCAGAGAGTCTATCGCCCAAGCCCGAAGTCGTGTGGCACGAATGGAAGTGCATCGGCTCGCGCATGTGCGACACTGCGTGCGAGCGCGGTGCTCTCAGTCGCAGGGCGGACCGAGTCGTCATCGACCGCGAGCTCTGTGACGGGTGCGGCGACTGTGCCGAGCGCTGCCCTTCCACGGCGCTCGAGCTGCTCGGCATCGAACGCTCGGCCGCCGACGTCGCCGCCGAAGTCCTGCGCGATCGCAGCTACTACGAGCCGGCCGGAGGAGGAGTCACGGTGTCGGGCGGCGAGCCGGGGCTTCGGCCGCGTTTCGTCCGCGCGCTCCTCGAAGCGTGCCGCGCCGAGGGCGTCCACACGGCCGTCGATACTTGCGGCATGTGCTCCGAGGTGGCTCTCGACGAAATGTGCGAGGCCGCCGATCTCGTCTTGTTCGACGTCAAGGAAATCGACAGTGAGCGCCACGAACGATTCACCGGTCAACCCAACGAGCGCATTCTTGCGAACCTCGTGCGCCTAGCGACACGGATCGACACCGCCGGCGGCCCCCGGAGCCTGTGGATCCGCACGCCGCTGGTACCCGGTGCCACGGCGACCGAAGAAAATGTCGCCGGCATCGGCCGGTTCCTCGCTTCCAAGCTCGACGGCGCGGTCGAGCGGTGGGAACTGTGCGCATTCAACAACCTGGCCCGGGACAAGTACCGGCGGCTCGGGCGCCGGTGGCAGTTCGAAGACACCGAGCTGATGGACGCCGCTGAACTCGAGAGACTGTCGGACGTTGCCCGGCGAAGCGGTGTGGACCCGGCAATCGTCGTGGCAACCGGCGCAACGGCGGCCCCGCGCGTGGAGGAGCGAGCGTGATCTTTTCGCATGCTAGACGGGAGGGTTCTCCGTGAGCCGAGCAGCCACCTCCGCCGAACGTCCGCGCCAGCGGAGCGTTCTTCTTGACGCCGAAGCGATCGAAGCGTTCGAACCGGACGCGAAGATCGCGCTGCTTGCCACGATCGACGAGGGCGGCTTACCGCACCTGACGCTGATCACGTCGCTTGCCGCCAAGGATGCAACCACGCTCACGTTCGGACAGTTCTGCGAGGGGCAGAGCAAACGAAACCTAGCCGAGAGGCCTGAGGCCGCGTTCTTGGTGATGACACGTGATCGCCGCCTGTGGACCGGACGCGCGCGCTGGCGCGGCAAGACGCGCCAAGGTGAAGACTACGAGGCGTACAACCGGCGGCCGATGTTCCGCTACAACGCGTACTTCGGGATTCACACGGTCCACTATCTCGACGTGGTCCGCGTGGACGAGTCGCAGCGACTATCGCTTCCTCGACTTGCGCTTTCCGCTATGCGCCCTGCCCTCGGTCGCCTGCGTCTCCGCAGCAGCGAGGCCGCACCGGCGGCTGTCCCACTTCGGAGCTGGACGCGGCGGCTCTTTGCGCGCCCGGGCACCCTCGCTTTCACTGCCCACGTGGCCGAGGATGGATGGCCGTCGATCACGCCGCTGGTTACCGTCTCGGTCGCCGGCACCTCGGCCGTCCGAATCGCCACGAGCGGACGTGGTCGCGCGCTTGAGAGCCTGCCCGAGGAACATCCGCTCGCCCTTCTTGCCCTCAACCTGCAAATGGAAAGTGTTCTCCTGCGCGGCAGGCTCGCCCCTGCCGTCGGCGTCCCGCGACGACGCTACCGCCGACTCTCGGTCGACTGGGTATACAACTCCATGCCGCCCAAGCAGGGCGTCGTCTACCCGCGCGCGCGGCTCCGGCCGGTCGAGCAGTTCTGAACGGCACACTCGCCCCCGTCGACCCGGCCCCTAC
>CAZQYE010000191.1:0-4690 GCA_964597375.1 uncultured Myxococcales bacterium | reverse complement strand
GGCCAAAAACGCGCGAGCGCTCGGTTTGCCCGACCTGCGCCCGGAGGATTTGCGCGTCGGTGCAACCTATTGATATTTGAGAAGACTTTAAGTGGCAGTGTGCGCCCGGCCGAGTCTCTCCCAGAGGTTTCCGCAGGGGGACCCCCCCTCGGACCCGTATCGAGAACTCCCGGCAGGTGTCATGGGGAAAACCCTGTAACTACTTGAAAATCAATACGACCTGCTTGCGCAAGTGCAGTAGGGTTCTACGTAGCACTTGACGAGTGGCATCTCATTACCATAAAGTGGCAACCAGTGTGGGTGCCTGGTGGACGCAGGCCAAATCGAATGTACCTCCGTCGTGCCTGGCTGGAGATCGGATTTGGCAAGAGTTGGGATGAGTGACGGCCCCTCGGGTGGCCGTAGGCATCCACACGACCTTTTCCATGAGCGATGTTCACGGGACGACATTATCACACAATCGATGCGAAAGGGCGCGTCGCGATCCCACATCGCTTTCGGGATGAGCTGAGCAAGGGAACCGGCAAGGTCGTCATCACCCATTCGTGGCCTCCGCGGACCATCCGGTCTCTCGATCTGATGCCGATCGACGAGTACGAGAGGCAGCTCGAGGAACTCAAGAAAAAGATCCCCGACGGTCCCGAGAAGATCCGCTACGTGGACGCTCTCATGGTCGGCTATGCGCACCCGGCGCAAGAGGTGTGCTTCGACAGCCAAGGGCGGATCCTCGTTCCCCCACCTCACCGTGAGTACGCACGCCTCAAGCGCAACGTGGTGACCACCGGCGACGTGGACAAGGTCCGCCTGTGGGCGGCCGAGGAGTACGAGAAAAACCTCGAAAGCGTCACCGAGTTCGGCGAGAATTCCAAAGAGCTGGCCTCACTGTTGTTGCTGTGATCGCGTGGCGCGTTCCAGCCGAGCGGGTAGCGGGCGCCGGGGCCGGCCGAGTAGGGCGGCCGGGACGCTACGCTGGACCGATGATCGGGTCTGCGGCGGCGAAAAGACCGAGCGAGTACAGGGACCGTCGAACCACCGAGTGCAGGGTCCCCCAGGCCAATGAGCAAGACCGTTTGGCACGAGCCGGTAATGGCCGCCGAAGTCGTCGAACTACTGCGGCCGCGAGCGGGAGGGCGCTACGTGGACGCGACGGTCGGTGACGGCGGCCACGCCGAAAAGATTCTCGAAGCCTCGGCGCCCGGCGGGCGGCTTCTAGCCTGCGACCGAGATCCCGAGGCCCTCGAACGTGCCGCCTCGCGCCTTGCCGGCTTTGGCGAGCGGGTAGAGTTGGCGCAGGCGACGTTCGACGATCTTCCCCACCTGCTTGCCGAACGCGGATGGCGGGATGGCGCGGACGGGATCCTTCTCGATCTCGGCGTCTCGTCCCGGCAGCTCGACGAGGCCCGCCGGGGTTTTTCGTTCTCCGCCGACGGCCCGCTCGACATGCGAATGAACCCGGCCGAGGGCGCGTCGGCCGCCGACCTGTTGCGCGAACTCAGCGAGCGCGAACTCGCCGAACTGTTGCGCCGTTACGGCGAAGAGCGGGCGGCCCGGCGGATCGCACGCGAAATTTGCCGCGCGCGGCGGCAGGCTCCAATCACGCGCACGCGCGAGCTTCGCGAGGCCGTCGTACGGGCGGGGGTTCGCGGCCGGCCCGGACACGATCCGGCCACGCGTACGTTTCAGGCGCTGCGCATCGCCGTCAACGACGAACTCGGTCAGCTCGAGCGGTTCCTCGCACGAGGCTGGAGCCTGCTACGTCCCGGCGGGCGGCTGGCGATCCTGAGCTACCACTCTCTCGAAGACCGCCTGGTCAAGCGCGCGTTCGCCGAGTGGGCGGCCGACTGCGTGTGTCCGCCCGAGCAGCCTGTGTGTACTTGTTCGAAACGAGCCGAGGTCCGCCTGGTCACCCGGCGCAAGCGCAAGCCTTCGCCAGCCGAAGTCGAGCGCAACCCGCGGGCGCGCAGCGCCGGACTGCGAGTCGTCGAGCGGCTTGGGGCGCGGGAGGGAGCCGGATGATCACCGCCCTGCGAGTCGTCGAGCGACTTGGGGCGCGGGAGAGTGCCGCATGATCACCGCCCTGCGTGACTGGATCCGCCGCCCGATCGAAGATCCGCGCCAAGCACGCGCGCGCAAACGGATTCTGTCGCTGCTGGTCGTGGACCTGGCGATGGTGTTCATCCTGGTGTGGCTCAACCTGATGATCCGCCAACTCGGTTACAGCATGGACAGCACGAGCCGGTTGATCGAGAAGCTCGACCTCGAGCACTCCGAGCTCATGGCGGAATACTCGAGGGAGGCGGCTCCCGAACGGCTCCGCGCGAGGGCACGCGACGAACTCGGACTCGATCTCCCTCTGCCGGGGCAGGTAGTGGCGATCCATGGGCGGCCGTAATCGTTTCAGCGCCCGGCTGGCGGTGGTGGGCTTGTGTTGCGCGCTCTGCGCCGGGGCGATCATCGCGCGCATGACGTACCTGGTCCTCGTCGAGGGCCCCGAGCTCGGCGACCAGGTGCGCGACATCACCTGCCGCGAGACGGTGAAGATGTCCTACCGCGGTCCGATCCTCGACCGCAACGGAACTGCCCTGGCGACCAGCGTAGCGGCCTCGCGGGTGGCGCTGCGGCGCAGCGAGTACCGGTTCGATCCGCGCCACGTCGGCTGGCTGGCACCGCTGCTCGGCGTCGAGCCCTCGAAGCTGGCCGCCACCTTGCGCGACGACCCGAGGCGCTTCGTGTGGCTTTCGAAGAGCGTCGGTGTCGAAGCGGCAAACGCCATCCGGCGGCTGCACATTCCCGGCATCGACGTGCACCGCAGCCAGCAGCGGGCTTACCCTCAAGGGCCGCTTGCGGCTCACGTGATCGGCTTCGTGGGCGTCGACGCTCAGGGTCTCGAGGGCTTGGAACTGCTCTACGACGACCGCATTCGCGGCGAGCCGGTCAGCGTTCGCGTCTGCAAGGACGGCCGCGGCCGCGTGTTCCTGAACGAGAGCGACGAGGCGGGGATCAACCAGGGCGCCTCGGTGCACCTGACGATCGATGCGACGCTCCAGAGCATCGCCGAAAGCGAGCTGTCGCGGCAGGTTCACGAAACCCGTGCGCTCGGCGGCAGCGCCGTGCTGATGAACCCGCGCACGGGCGAGGTGCTGGCGATGGCGAACGTTCCGACGTTCGATCCCAACGCCTACGGCCGCTATCCGCTTGCGAGCCGGCGCAACCGGGCGATCACGGACACGTTCGAGCCGGGATCGACCACCAAGCCGCTGCTCGTCGCCGGCGCGCTCGATGCGGGGCGTGTTCGCGAGAGCGACACCTTCTTCTGCGAAAACGGCGAGATGCGAATCGGCGGCTGGCCTATTCACGATCACCACCCGTACGAGACCCTGAGCGTGCCTGAGATCATCCGCGTATCGAGCAACATCTGCGCGGCCAAGATCGGCGAGCGCGTGGGGGCAAAGCTGTTCCACGATTACTTGAGCGCGTTCGGCTTCGGCCGCCGCTCGGGAGTGGGGCTGCCCGGGGACCGCGCCGGGGTGCTGCCTCCGGCCGACAGCTGGAGGCCGATCAACCTGGCGAACATTAGCTTCGGGCAGGGGCTGACGATCAACGCGATGCAGCTCGCTTCGGCGTTCGCCACTCTTGCCAACGACGGCGTGCGCATGCGGCCGTACATCGTCGACCGTATCGTGGGCAACGACGGGTCGCTGTTGCTGGCCAATGGCCCGCGGCCCGACCGGCGCGTGGTTGGGGCCGACAGTGCGCGCCGCGTGACGCGCATGCTCGAGGAGGTCGTCGGGCCCGAGGGCACGGCGCCGCTGGCGCGGGTGCCCGGCATTCGAGTCGCCGGCAAGACGGGCACGGCGCAGAAAGTCGAAAACGGCCGCTACAGCCACACGCGGTGGGTAGCCTCGTTCGTGGGTTATCTTCCGGCCGACGACCCGCAACTCGTCATCGCCGTCGTGCTCGACGAACCACGTACGAACCACTACGGAGGGATCGTTGCAGCGCCCGTGTTCCGGCGTATTGCCGAGGCGAGTCTCGACTACCTGCACATCCACCGCACGCCGGAGCTCGTTCCCGAGGCCCCCAAGCCGTTGGTGATCGCCAACGTCGCGCCGAACGCCGAGCCCGAGCCGCGCGAGGTTCCGTCGTTCGATGGGACCATGCCCGACGTCCGCGGCCTGAGCCTGCGCTCGGCGATGCGCGCGTTCGACGGCTGCTCGTGTGGAGTGCAGGTAAAGGGCGCAGGATACGTGGTAGCCCAGCGGCCCGAGCCCGGAGTGCAAATCGCCGCGAGCACGGTGGTTAGCCTCGACCTTGCGCCGACCGGGGCCAACTGACAGGAACCACCACGCACGCGCCCGCTGTATCCCCGCCTTCCGTTTCCACTGCTTGGGAACGATACGGGGCGGGCCGCGATGGCGCGCTTTGACGCTTCGGCGTAAAGTCATTCGATGAACCGGTGACCGGGTGAGGACCGCTGGGGGGCACGCGCCCGCTCCACCGGGCCCCGAGGAGCCGCGAAGGGACGGTGCAGCGACAAGCAGTAGACCACGGCGCCGCAGGGCTCACCCTGGCGGCGGTGCAGGCCGAACTCGAGCGCCGCGGTCTGGCGTGCCACGTACGCGGCGACGCCGGCGTAGTGGTGCGCGGGGTCACCGACGACTCGCGCCAAGTGGCGGCCGGCGACCTGTTC
>CAZQYE010000190.1:0-4692 GCA_964597375.1 uncultured Myxococcales bacterium | reverse complement strand
TCGCACGCCTGAGCACTCGACCCGGCGGCCCGTGCCTCGGCGAGCTGCTCGCGCAAATCGTCGAGTCGGCGCTCGTTGCGCTGCGTCTCCTCGTAACGGCGCCGCGTCCTCTCGAGCTTACGCTGCGCCTCGCGTAGCCGCTCCGCTTCTCGGCGGCCGAAGTGTTTGCCCAACGTAAACGAACCGGCGAGGACGGCATCGATGTCGTACCCGCCGGCCATCTCGCGCAGCAGCCGGTCGGCAATCTCCTGGTCCGTCGTGTCGTCGGTCACCAGATCGGTGAACTCGATCGTATAGCAACCGGCCAAGCGAGCATCGGCGAGCGGCGGAGCGGCCGTCGGCCGTCCCTCGTCGAGCCACACGACCTCGCTGCCCTGCCGGACGACCTTGAGAAGGCCGTCCCCGTTTGAAAACTCGGCTTCGAGCGACACTGGACCCGGCAAAGGCCGCGGGTAGAGCAGTGCGCGCACGGCACGGCACAAGCTGGTCTTTCCCGAGGCATTGGGCCCGAGCACGACCGCCAAGCCAGGGGGTAGTTCCTCGAGCGCAAAGGCTTCGCCGATTCCCGGCAATCGTTCGATCGACAGTCGCCGGAGTTTCACCGCTCTCCCTCGGCTTGCGCAAGGAGCTCGTCGAGCGCGTGCAGGCTCGCTCGGCGAACGAGCCTTGCCGTCTCTTCCTCGGACGGGGGATCGATGGTGCCGAGACCCGCGTACACGTCCTTGCGAGCCACCTCGGCAAGCCCAGCCTGGGCCTGCCGGATGAGTCTCTTGCGATCCTCGTCCTCGGCGGGACGCTCGAGCAAGAGCAGGCGCCGGGCGAGCAGCGCTACCGGATCAGTGCCCCGGGCAAGCTCTTCGAGGTCGAGCGCCGGAAGAGCTTCGCACGTCACGCGGTCGATGACGTAGCGAACATCGTCCGGAGAGAAATCGAGATCCTCTCTGATCTGCGGCGCCGAGGCCGCCCGTTCGATGTCTGCACGAATCGCAGTCCGTCCGGTCAGCGTGACGCGGCAGCCCACGACTTTGGGCCGCAGGTGGCTCTCGGCCAGGATTCGATCGTGCAACTGCTTGAGCGCGTCGACCACGGCACTGCCGAGATCACCGGCCTCCGCCAGCTCGGAGACGTCGAGAGTCAGGGACTCCCACCGCACCGGTGCCATCGGCAGCATGTTCGCCGATACGGCTCCGTCGGCGGCGACCTCGATGAGCCACGGGCCGTGCGCGCCGGTCTCGGTTGGATCGAGACCGCACAGCGACCCCAGGTAGCCGATCGGCCGCTCTCCCTCGAGGCGGTCCGGGGCGTGGATGTGTCCGAGCAGCCACGCCGAGACCGGCGCGGCATCGAGCTCGCCGCTGCGCACCGGCGCATAGCGCGAACCCGCGGCATCGCGGTCGCAGTGCAGCAGGCCGATCGTCGCCAGCACGCCGTCCGTACCGGGTAGGGCCGCCCCGGCGAGAGGATCGGCGGTAACGATCGAAGAGGGAAACGACCAGCCGACGATGCGGACGCAGTGGCCGTCCTCTCCCTCGACGGTGGCCTCCTCCCAGCGACCGCCGGCCCCGAGCAGGCGAAACGAGTCGATCACGCGCGCAAGTCTCGGCAACACTGCGACGTCGTGGTTGCCGGCCACGGCAAGCACGGCAATGCCTGCGTCCTGTAATCTGCGAACGCCTTCTTCGAGTGGCGCAAAGGCCTCGTAAAAGTCGTCTTCCTGCTCGACGACGTCGCCGGCGAGCAACACGGCGTCGACCCGTCGATCGATCGCTTCGTCGACCGCCCGCCTCCATGCCGCGAGCGGTCCGAGAGCCGCGCCTTCCTCGGCGAACAAATCACTCGGAAGGCGCCCCGGACGCCGGCCTAGATGAATGTCTCCAATGCAGAGGAGCTTTACCGCCACCGATTCGTCACAGCCGCTCGGGCCGCTCCCATCTCACCTCAAAAGCAACGGGCGTGCCACCGCTGGACGCCGCAATAGAGACGTTCCCGCATACTCCAGCTTACAGCGAGGTCAGATAGCGCTCGATGGCGTCGAGGCCGCGCTCGAGCTGCTCCATCGACGTAGCGTACGATATGCGCACGTGATTCGGTGACCCGAAATCGTTACCGCCGACGAGCCCCACCCCGGCGCCTTCGAGAATGCGCATCGCCAGTTCGGCACCGTCGCGCACACCGGCACGCTCGAGCACGCCGGTGACGTTGACGAAGACGTAGAACGCCCCCTCGGGACGGCGCACCGAAAGTCCGTCGATCGCATTGATCCGATCGCATACGAAGTCCCGCCGCCGCCGGAACTCCTCGACCATCGAGGCGATGCCGTCCTGCGGGCCGGCAAGGGCCGCCGCGGCCGCCGCCTGGGCGATCGCCGTCGGGTTGGACGTCTGCTGCCCCTGCAGCATGTTCATGGCGGTGATCACCTCGGCCGGCCCGGCTGCATAGCCGATGCGCCAGCCGGTCATTGCGTACGTCTTCGACACCGAGTTCACGACCACGGTGCGATCACGCAGCGACGGCTCGATGGCGACCAAGTGCCGCGGTCGCTCGCCGTCGTAGCGGATCATCTCGTAGACGTCGTCGCACAGGATCCATACGTCGCGGTCGGCCAGCACCCGGGCGAGTTTCGTCAGCTCCGCTTCGCTGTAAGCCGCTCCGGTCGGATTGCTCGGACTGTTGAGCACGACCATGCGCGTGCGCGGGCCGATCGCACCGGCAAGCTCGGCAGCGGTCATCTTGAACCCGTTTTCTTCGCGCGTATCGAGCTGCCGCGGCACTCCGCCGGCGAGCACGGCCATGTCCGCGTAACTGACCCAGAACGGCGCCGGCAGGACCACCTCGTCGCCCTCGTCCAGGATCGCCTGCATCGCGTTGTAGAGCGCGTGCTTGCCCCCGCACGTCGCGATTACTTCGCGCACGCCGTAGGTGAGGTTGTTGTCGCGCAGCAGCTTCGTGACGATCGCGTTCTTGAGCTCGGGCGTTCCGCCGACGGCCGTGTAACGGAACTCACCACGCCGAATCGCCTCGCGGGCCGCCTCACAGACGTTGGGCCACGTGTCGAAGTCCGGCTCGCCCGCGGCGAAGCCGATGACCTCGCGTCCTTGCTGCCTGAGCTCGAGAACCCGCGCCGTCATCGCCATGGTCGACGACGGCTTGATGCGCTCGAGTCTCGACGAGAGCTTCATCACTTTGCAGGGCGCAACTTGCGCTCGAGCCGTTCGACGACGATCTTCGGCACCAGGCCGGAAACGTCTCCCCCGAGCGATACGACTTCCTTGACCAAGCGCGAGCTGGTGTAGAAATGCGCCTCGTCGGCCATCAAGAACACCGTCTCGACATCGCCGGCGAGATGCCGGTTCATCAGCGCCATCTGAAACTCGTAGTCGAAATCCGCGACGGCCCGCAGGCCGCGGATGATGGTGCTCGCACCGGCGTCTCGCACGTAGTCGACGAGCAGCCCGTGAAAGCTGTCGATCGACAGCTTGCCGTCGAGATCGGCGGTGACCTCACGGATCATTTCCACGCGTTCGGCCGGCGTGAACAGACCGCTCTGCTTTTCTTGATTGTACGCCACGGCGACGACCACGTGATCGAAGATCGTGATCGCGCGGCGAATGATGTCGAGGTGGCCGTTCGTGATCGGGTCGAACGACCCTGGATAGACTGCTCGGCGATGGTTCACGATCCCTTACTCCCGCTCGTCGGCGTCCGCCTGCATCTCGTAAAGCGTCGTCCTGGTGTCCCCGTAGACGTCCTCGCGCACGCGCACGAGCACGTCGACCCGAGCCGGAAGACGGCCGTGGCGTTCGGTCTCGACCGCCACCCAGCCGCCGCGCTCGACGATCCGCTCCTCGGCCAGCACCTCGAGCACCGACTCGGCGAGCCCGCTGCGATACGGCGGGTCGACGAACACGCCGTCGAACCGCTCCCGCCGCCGTGCCAACGATGCGACCGCTGCCGTCGCCTCGGTCACGAGCACTTCGGCGTGGCCGGCCACCCCGAGCTCGTGCAGGTTTGCGATCAGCACCCGCGCCGCCGCGCGGCTCCGCTCGACGCTCACCAGGCGGCGCGCGCCGCGACTGAGCGCCTCGATCCCGAGCGCCCCACTGCCGGCGAACAGGTCGAGCACCCGGCTTCCCGCCAGTCCATAACGGCTCTCGATGCGGCTGAAAAGCGCCTCGCGCACGCGGTCGCTCGTGGGCCGGGTCTGCCGGCCCGCCGGAGCCGCCAGTCGCCTGCCGCCAAGGGATCCCGCTACGACTCGCACTCGCTTCTTGCCGGCCGCGTTCGGCGAACGAACCGACGCCGCGCGGTTATATACGATGCCCCGGCGACGGGCAACGAACCGCTCCGGGGACCCTCCTAGCGGACGCTGTCGCGGTGCGCGGCAACCGCCCTCGGTGCGGGCCGGCCCGGCGTTTTTCGACCGGCTCCCAACGTTTTCCCCCCAATGGAAGGCCGGCTCACTCTTTACAGAAAAGAGGCCCTGCCGTAGGGTTGCCCCGCCATGAACGCGGCACTTCTTCCCGTGCGGTCGATGGACGGGGCCAAGAAGCGCTTGGCATCGGCGCTCGATGGCGAGCATCGGCGGCGCCTGGCGCTGGCCATGCTCTCGGACATGATCGCAGCGCTTGGGCGCTGCCGCGCGCTCGACCGAACGGTGGTCGTCAGCGCCGACCCCACTCTGCTCGCCGAGGC
>CAZQYE010000189.1:0-4708 GCA_964597375.1 uncultured Myxococcales bacterium | reverse complement strand
CTTCTATGGCGGGCGCGATTTTGCCCTGCCGTCAAGACCGTTCGATTCTGAGCTTGCTCGGGGTTAGCCTGTCACAGACCGCCGGATCGAAGCCGCGGCGGAAAGAAAGGGGGGAAACCGAAGATGTCGATCGAGCGAGTTGGAGTGGTCGGATGTGGCCTGATGGGTTCGGGCATCGCCGAAGTGGCGGCTCGTGCCGGTCTCGACGTGATCGTCCACGAGCGAGACCAAGAAAACCTCGAGCGCGGCCGTGCGCGCATCGAGCGATCCCTCGCCCGGGCCGTCAAGGCCGGCAAGCTCGAGCAGGCGAGTGCCGACGAGAGCCTGGCCCGGATGACGTTTACTTGCGAGCTCGAAGCGATGGCCGATCGGGAGATCGTCATCGAAGCAGTCTTCGAGGACGAGGCGGTCAAGGTCGACGTTTTCCGGCGCCTTGACCGAATCGTGGAGGCGCCCGATGCGATCTTGGCGTCGAACACCTCGTCCATCCCGATCATGAAGCTCGGGGTGGAAACCAGCCGGCCGGCCCAGGTGTGCGGCCTGCACTTCTTCAATCCGGTGCCGGTGCTCACCCTGCTCGAGCTGGTGACCTCGCTGATGACGTCGCAGGAAACGGCCGAGCGCGCGGCGACGTTCGCCTCCGAGCAACTCGGTAAGCACGTGATCCGCTCCAAGGACCGCGCTGGATTCATCGTCAACGCCCTGCTGATTCCCTACATCCTATCGGCGATCCGTATGTTCGAGTCGGGCTTTGCAACCAAGGAGGACATCGACGCGGGGATGGTCAAAGGATGCGCCCATCCGATGGGACCGCTGGCGCTCGCGGATTTGATCGGACTCGATACGACGATGGCCGTGGCCAATTCGATGTACGAGGAGTTCAAGGAGCCGCTCTACGCGCCGCCGCCGCTGCTGTGCCGCATGGTCGAGGCGGGCCTTCTCGGACGTAAGGCCGGACGCGGATTCTACGATTACGGAAAGTAAGCCGCGGGCGGTCGCGCGTTTCGTCCGGGGGAACCCGGGTTGCCGGTGCGCGATGGTGAGCAATCCACACTACGAACGGCTGCGGACTGGCACACGGATCGAGGAGTGAACGATGGAATCGCGAATCCTGGCGGGTGACATCAACGTCCACTACGTCATCGAAGGACCCGACGACGCTCCTGTCGTAACGTTGAGCCACGCCCTCGGCGCCGACCTGGGCGTGTGGGACGCTCAGGCCAAGGCCCTTAGCGAGCGCTATCGCGTTCTTCGCTACGACACGCGCGGGCACGGAGACACCGATGCGCCGAAGGGTCCTTACACGCTCGAGCAGCTCGCCGGCGACGTGGTCGCCCTGCTCGAGGCTCTCGGCATCGCGAAAACGTATTTCGTCGGCCTGTCGATGGGCGGGATGATCGGCCAGGTGCTGGCGCTCGAGCATCCCGGCCGCGTGCGCGGCCTGGTGTTGTGCGACACCACCAGCGGCCGCGGAGAGCTCGATCAGGCGACCTGGGACGCAAACTGGAAAATGCGTATCGATGCGGTGCTAAGTGACGGACTCGGCCCGCAGGTCGATCCGACGATCGAACGCTGGCTCTCGCCCGACTGGGCTGCCGCTCACCCGGAGGTCGTCGAGAAAATCCGCCGCACGCTCGAGCAGACGCCGGTTGCCGGCTACGTCGGTTGCTGCCAGGCGATCTCGAAGCTCGACCTGACCGATCGCCTGCCCGACATTTCCTGTCCTACCCTCGTCATTGTCGGCGAAGAAGACCAGGGAACGCCCGTGTCGGCGGCCCGGACGATCCACGAGCGGATCGCGGGATCGCGCCTGCGGGTCGTGCCCGGCGCCCGGCACCTGGCCAACGTCGAGCAAGCCGACCTCGTAAACCGGGAGATCCTCTCCTTCCTCGACTCGGTCGAGTCGGGCTCCTAACCGCACCGCACAACGCACATCTGCGGTTCGACTCGCTTGCGACAGGTAGTTCGGATCCGTAATATCCTGCTGCAAACAGTATGGATCCGAGCAAGGAAAACAGCTCCGAGGAGGCAGCACGGCTCGGCGGGGAAGACGCAGCCGCAGCTCTGCCCGAGGTCCCGACCGACTGCCTCTACTACCTGGTTTCGCGCGCAACCCTCGTTGCCACCAGCATTTTGCGCGCCGAGCTGACGGCCGCCGCCGGCGCTCGGGTCAAGCCGGCCTACATCGGCGCTCTCATGTCGCTGTGGAACGAAGAGGGCTTGCGGGCCGTCGAGCTCGGGCGTCGCGCCGGCCTCGAGCCGTCGACGATGACCGGGCTGCTCGACCGGATGGAAGCAGACGGCCTGATCGAGCGGCGCCCGGATCCAAACGACCGGCGGGCTCTGACGATCCACCTCACCGAGGAAGGACGTGCTCTGCGCGAGCCGGTCCTCGGCGTGGTGGCGCGAATGCTCGCTCGCGCGACGCGCGGGATCGGCGCCGAACGGCTCGACGAGGCGCGCGACGTCCTTCGCCACTTTCTCGAGAACATGCAAGCCGAAAAGCAGGAGGCCAAATGACCATGCGCATAGCCGGATGCGACCTAGGGAAGGCGTCGGCGAGTTTCGTCATCGCCGAGACCACCGCCGAGGGAACGCTTCGCGTCGTCCATCACGACTACGTGCTTCACGAGGGCAAGCCGATGGAAGCGCTGCGCCGATGGTATCGGGAGCAGCGGGTCTTCGAGTGCGCGCTCCTCGGCGCCACCGGCGCCTACGCCGACGAACTCGTGTCTCCGGTGTCCGTGTTTCCGGAGGACTCCTGCCAGGAGGCCGCGCTCGATCTCGACCCGACGCTGCCCGGCGAGCTCAATCTAGTGAGCATCGGCGCTCGCGGCTACGGAGTGCTGGCACGCTCGGAAACGCGCGCCAACGGATCGAGCATGCGGCACGTCCAGTACCTGGAAAACGACAAGTGCTCTTCGGGAGCCGGCGAGAACGTCCAGCGCATGGCAGCGCGCTTCGGTCTTTCGGTCGAAGAAGCCGACCGCCTGGCGGCGACCGCCGAGCGCGAAATCCCGATCACCGCGCGGTGCTCGGTCTTCGCCAAGAGCGAGATCACCCACTTCGCGAACCAGGGAAAGCCGGCGGCCGAGCTCTTGAAGGGATACTTCGCCTCGATCGCCCGCAACACCCGCGCCCTGCTCGGGCGCAACGAAACCAGTGGCCCGGTGTTCCTAATCGGCGGCTGCGCCCGTATCGAGTCGCTGCGCGCCGCCCTCGAGCGTTACGTCGGCCGCCCAGTCACCGTCCCGGAAGGCTTTCTCTACTTCGAAGCGCTCGGGGCGGCCGCGCTTGCCTGGGCCAACGCGCCTGCCGAGCCGGTCCCGCTGCCGGAGGATCCCGGCGAGTTGATCGAGGTGCGCCCGCGGCGCTTCTCGGTCCACAGGCCGGCGGCCGACTACAAAGCCCGCGTCACGATCTTGCCCGAGCCCGAGCCGGCACCCTTCGATACGCCGAGCATCCTCGGGCTCGACCTCGGCTCGACCGGCGCCAAAGCAGTGCTGACGGCGGTGGCCGACGGCCGCCCGATTGCCGACGTCTACGACCGCACGCGCGGAAATCCAGTCGATGCAGCAAGGCGGCTGATTGCGGCGCTGCTCGAGCGGGGCCGGCCCGACGTGCGCGCCGTGGCCATCACCGGCTCGGGCCGCGAGGCCGTAGCGACGCTCGTGCGCACCGTCTTTCCCGAGCTCACCGATCGCATCGTCGTGCTCAACGAAATCGTCGCCCACGCCACGGCCGCGATCCGCTGCGATCGCGACGGCGGCCGCGACATGTCGGTCATCGAGATCGGCGGTCAGGATGCCAAGTACATTCGAATCTCGGGCGGCCGCATCGTCGAGAGCGACATGAACAAGGCGTGCAGCGCCGGTACCGGTTCGTTCCTCGAAGAGCAAGCGAACTTCTACGACGTCCACGAGATCGAGAAGTTCGTCGAGATGGCATCGAGTGCCGAGCGGCCACCCGATCTCGGCCAGATGTGCACGGTGTACGTCGCCGAGGCCGCCGGCGAAGCGATCAAGGAAGGCTTCTCGCTCAGTGACGTGTTCGCCGGCTTTCAGTATGCGGTGATCAACAACTACCTGAGCCGCGTCATGGGCCAGCGCACGCTCGGCCGCACGGTGTTCTTCCAAGGAAAGCCGGCATCGAACCCATCGCTGGCTTGGACGCTGGCGGCCGTCACGGACCGCGACATCGTGGTTCCGCCGAATCCGGGCGCAATGGGCGCCTGGGGAATCGGTCTGTGCGCCATCGACGAGATCGGGCGCGAGCGCCTGATGGAGTCTCCCGCGCTCGACGTCGCCACGATCCTGGAGGCCGAAGTATCCGAGCGCTCCGAGTTTCAGTGCAAGGATCCGGCGTGCCAGACCATGTGCCCCATCGAGCGCACGACGATCACGCTCGGCGGCGAGCGCCGGGTGGCGATCTCGGGAGGCGCGTGCCCCAAGTTCGAGGTCGCGGCGGGGCCGCGGCGCAAGCTCGACCTCGAGGCGCCCAATCCGTTCGAAGCCCGGCGTGAGCTCGTACGCCGCTATGCGTCGGCAGGCGGGAACGGAGCCGAACGTCCGGCCGTGGCGATCCCGGCCGTCGGTGCCCTCGCCGGTCACGTACCGTGGCTCGCCACGCTCGTCCGTGAGCTCGGGCATGCGCCTCGCCTACTGGAACCCGAGCCTTCGTCGCTGGCCGCTGGCGAGCAGCTGTGCAA
>CAZQYE010000188.1:0-4718 GCA_964597375.1 uncultured Myxococcales bacterium | reverse complement strand
GGACGACAACGTCGGGCGTCGTGCCGTAGCGCTGCATCGCAAACATCGAGCCGGTACGCCCGAATCCAGTGATTACTTCATCGAAGATGAGCAACGCACCGGACCTCCGGCAACGGTCGGACAGGGCCGAGAGGAACGAAGCCTCAGCCGGGATGACGCCCGCTTCGGCCTGGATCGGCTCGACGATGACGGCAGCGACACTGTCGTCGACCGCTGCTAGGGACGCGTGGTCGTTGAACTCGAGGAAGTCTACACCCGGAAGGAGCGGCAAGAACGGATCCCGATAAAACGGGTTGCCTCCTACCGACATCGCTCCGAGCGTGTCGCCATGGAAACCGCCGCGGAAAGCAAGAAGACGCCGCCGGCCCGTTGCCTTTCGGCAGAGCTTGAGCGCGCCTTCGACCGCCTCGGCGCCGGAGTTCGTGAAATAGACGTTGTCGAGCGGTTCGGGAAGCAGCTCGGCGAGTCGCCGCGCGAGCTCGACCTGCGGTTGCTCGACGAACTCCCCGTACACCATGACGTGCAAGTAGCGATCGAGTTGCTCGTGAATCGCAGCAATCACCTTCGGGTGGCGATGACCTGTCGCCAACACGCCGATTCCGGCGAGCAAGTCGATGAACTCCACGCCTGCGTGGTCCCATATGGTGCACCCCGATGCCTCCGAGACGACGAGTCCCATTGGCTCGAGCGACGTCTGAGCAACGTACCGGAGAAAGTCGCGGGTGAGCTCGCCCGCGGAAGGGTCGAGCGTGCGGTCGCGTTCACGCGCCTCTCTGGGACTCGCCGCCGAACCTTGGCGGAAAGCCTCGGTTGTAGGTTCACGCTGTTTCGCAGCCATCGTTCCAGTGCGGGGGCTTAACCCGCGGGCGCTCACCCACGCCCGAGAAGATCACCGAGGCGCGGCCGGCCGTCCTGGCGCCACCAGATCGGTGGTTCCTGGAGCTTGCCCGGAGGGCAGATCAACGTTGCGCCGAACTCCACCAGCATGTCGTAGTACGAACGATCTTCTACGCGATCGCCGGTGAATGCCAGTGCCGCGCCGGCCAGCGGTACGAGGGTTTTCGCCAGCAGTGCGGCGGTAGCCGTCGGGTTTTCGCAGCAGAGGACCGAAAGACAGCGAAGCCCGGGTCCCACGCCGATCGGGCCATCGAGGCGAATCCGGACACACCAGGCATCGTCCTTTCCCCGCAACAGTCTTTCCGTGCCGCGCATCTGCCCCAACTCGCCGCTGTCGATGAAAGCCCGGCGCAACGTTTCGGTTTCCACGTTTTGGCGCTGCCGCGGCCATTGACGTTCAACGGCGGTCAATTCGGTGGCCATCAGCTCGCCCATCGCGGCTGCGCGCTCGCGACTTCCCTCGACGAGGATCCAGTGAGGACTCAGGCATCCCTTGCCGTCGTAGAGAACGGCGTCCTCGACGAAAGCCCGGGCAATGCTACGGCTGATCGCGGCTCGCATCGGAACCAGCCCGATACTTACTCGGGTGCCGTGCTTGACCACCGGCGTCCCGAGGTGCCTGGCCGCGACAGCCGATACCGTACGATCAGATCCGTACCATTCGATGCGGGAGGCACGGCCGAGTATTCGCCTTTCCGTTTCAAGGTCTTCTGGGTTCCACTCGGCGAGGACGATCATGTCGGCGAGCAACTGATCGTGGTCAGCGAGCGTTTCGACGAAAGCCTCGGTCACGTACGGCTGGCGCCGGCTGTTGCGAACGACACACACGGTTCGAGCGAGCAAACTCGCTGCGATTGCGGGAATTGCGAGGCCGGGAATGTTTCCCGCAAGACCATGAAAGACGATCGGCGGACCTACCATGCGCGATGATGCATCCGGTTCGAGCGCCTCGGGGTCGGGTACCTCGCGCGTGATCCACTCGTCGAGGCTGCGTTCATGTAAAACGCCGAACGTCTTGCGCAGGCCCACGTCGATCATTCCGGCGTCGAGGCGCAATACGGGCGCCAACCGGTCCGCCGCCGTCCGTCGTTCCGGCGAATCCGGACCGCTCCAGTGGGCCGCAGCGGCTGCCAGTGCGCCGCAAATCCGTGCCGTGGAGTACTTCGCGAGCACGTGCTCGCGCACTGCGAGGGCTCTTTCGATTCGGCCGTCGATCGAAGCGGTCATGATGTCGTCTCGATGGTTGCGAGCAATTCCGAGCAACCGCGCCGGTCCGCTCCAGTGGCGCGCCCGAGCACCTGAAATCCCGCCCCGATCGCGCGGCCGAGGTCGAGAGTTTGGATGGCGCTCACCGTCTCCCAATTGGCCAAGTCGAGGTGGCGCAGAATTCCCGGCGTTTCGTTGCTGACTGGCTTTAGAGTTGCGGGGTCGACGACCTCCGTTCGAACCCAAGGCGGGCCGATCTTTGCTCGCGGCCGGAGCCATCCCCGGAAGCGGCTGAGGAGCGCATCGTCGTAGAACTGCGACAGCATTTCGGTCATGCCGTACTCGTTCACCGATAGGTACGCGGGCACGTGCAAGTAGCGCCAGCCAGCCTTGAGAACGCCGGCTGGGGACAGTACGCCCGGCCGGCCTTTGTTGCCGCCCGTGTCGACGATACGACTGTCGGCGGGAAGTCGGAACACCAGATCCCGCCGCCGCAGGGTTGCGAACAAGCTGCTCAAGGCGGACGTGATCGCCAAGATGAGTGCGGGCCTGCGTCCGCGGCTCGACTGATCGAGCCACTCGATTGCACGCTCCAAGTCCGCTCGACCGTGTTCGTCGAAAGCGACCTCGACGCTTTTCCCGAAGGACTCGGCGCACCAGGTGAACATCTGGCCGAGCGAAGACCGCGGGTGGGTATCCGCCGTCGGGCCCAAAACGAGGACGTCCATCGGTCCGGGGCTGTCGGGCAAGACCATTTCCTCGAAATGGCGCATGCTCGACAGGCGGTACGTCCGTAGGGAGGTGAGTTCGTGGATGCTCCGATGCCCGGGGCCCTGGATCGTGCCACTGCTTTCGAACACGTGGGCCGCGGGGTCGCCGGGGCTGAGCGGTTGCTTGAACGCGTCGGCCGGGATGGCGGGAATGTGCCGCCAGTCCGATACGGTTGCGGGTGTGACGCCACGGCTGTCGCAAAAACGGCGGTAGAGTTCGACCCGCCCGTACTGGTAGGCGAACACGTCGAGCGACAGGCGCTCGAACGGCTCGCTCTTTCCCCCCGACTCGATGAAGTCGAGAACGCGCTGCTGCACGACGCGACCATCTTACCCCGAGCTGCCGGCAGGAACACCCCGCCTGCAGCGACGTGACCGGCGGCCGTTGGCCTTGGCTCGGCGTGGTCGGCGCGGCAGTGCGCCTAGCGGCGATTCGCGTTGGCCCGCCTGGGGCGGATGGGGGAGCGCGTCATGACGGCCAGGTCGGGTAGCCATCAACGGGGCGTGCACCCGTGTCTTCAGCGGAGGAGCGGCCCGCACCGTGCGCCGCTGCGCCCATTTTCCATACGGCGCCTGGTCAGCGATAACGCGGCGCGGTAGGAAATGGGCACGCACGTGGAGTGCGGCAAGGGTTCAGGATACTGTTTCGGCATGCCGCCGACTGACGACAACCGCGACACGAGCGAAGCCGAGGAGCTATTCTTCCGTGGTTCCGATCTTCACGGTGAAGGCCGGCACGAAGAAGCGCTGGCCTGCTTCGAGCGCTGCCTGGAGATCGACCCGGGCTACACGGACGCCATCTTGGGCGAGGCCATGGTCTATTTGGCCCGCGAGCAGTACGACCGCGCGATCGAACTCGGCAAACGTCTGGTCGAACTTACGCCCGACGACCCGTTGGCCTACACGAACCTATCGCTGTTTTACCAGCGCGCCGGCCGGATCGAAGAAGCCGAAGAGGCGGGCGCACGAGCGCGCATGCTCGACTGGAAGCGGCAAATCGAAGAGGACGGCTGAGCCGCAGCAGCTCAGTTACAAGTCTTCTTCAGCTCTCGGAGCTGCTTCTGGCAGACTTCTTTGTCGCGCCGCTCACGGGCAATCTGCGTGCTGAGCGTCTCGCGGTCGTTCTTGAGATCGACGATTCGGTCCTCGAGCTGCTTGTTTTGCTTGCGCAGTTCGACCGCATCGCCCCATTGGTAGTAGCCGGCAAACAGTCCCGCGCCGAGCAGAACCAAGGCGATGACGAGCCGCTGAACCCAGGTCCATACGGCGTCGTGAAGCTGTTCTTCCGCCGACTTTTCGGTGTCCGCCATCGCTCCCTCCTTTTGTCTGCACGGCCGGCGGCCGCGACAGCCTAGAGCAAGTCTCACCCTAGCAAACCCGGTGCTCTAGGTCCACGGCTGGACGACCGGGCGCTGCCTTCGGGCGGGGGCCCACTGCTCGACCCGGCCGGAGGCGGTGCACTGCCCGGCCCGGCGAGATGGCCCTCTCCTCGGTTTTGTGGGTGGTGACGTACTGCCCGGCCCGGCGAGAGATGGCCCGCTGCTCGGTCCGCAGGGCTTGAGTCTGCTTAGGGCTTGCACTTGCGATACCACGCCGCGGACTTCAAGTCCGAGCGGTCCTTCCTCGCGCAGAGAAACTTGTCTGCGGAGCGCGGCTCACGCAGCTTTGTGCAGATGTGAACGCCCGCGCTTCCGGGACTTGTGCAGGCGGATCCTCGTGCCCGATCGGTTTCCCTGCAAAGGCGCGGGCAATCCCGTTTTGCGCCGGTGTGAATGCTCGTCCTTTCGGTGCTTGTGCAGGCGGATCCTCGTGCCCGATCGGTTTCCCTGCAAAGGCGCGGGCAAT
>CAZQYE010000187.1:3861-4735 GCA_964597375.1 uncultured Myxococcales bacterium | reverse complement strand
GCGTGGAGCTAACCGGTACTAATCGGTCGTGAGGCTTGATCTTCGTCGTTGCTAGGCAACCTCGTATGCACGAAGCGCATTTACGGCTACCCGATATTTGGACCTCGACGTGACACGAGACGAAAAGCGCATGCTCGCGCAAGCGACCGCGGTTTCGGTCGACGGACGCCGGCATGTCGAGGTTCGCAGGAACGGCCCCCCGCCGTCGCGGTGGCGACGAGCGCGGGTGCCCTAAGGTTTCCGGTGGCTATGGCGGAGGGGATCCACCCGTTCCCATCCCGAACACGGAAGTTAAGCCCTCCAGCGCCGATGGTACTGCGCCTTGAAGCGTGGGAGAGTAGGACGCTGCCGGAATTTCAGCAAAGGCCCGTGGCCCTAGAGGTCACGGGCCTTTGTCGTGTTTGGCGGTGTTGTCGGGCTAGCATCCGTTTGGGGCCTGTCCCACGTCGTCCTCAGGGCGTAACGTCGAGGAGCAGACCGCCGGACGTATAATTCGGCGTGAACTGCTTGCCCGGGCCGATTGCCGTTCCCGTTACCGAATCGAAGACGCCCGTTTGTGAGCCGAATGTCATCACGGTGAAGCTCGATCCGAGCGCTGGATCCACTCCCGCGGCCAGATCGATCGCCAGCGTTCCCGCCAGAGATGCGTTGCCGGTGACTGCTACCGTGCCGTTGGTCGCCGGTCCGGAAATCTCGACCGTTAGTGTTCCCGCTCCGGATTGCGTGAAGCCGGCGGAAGCCGATACCATCTGGGCGGCACGCACGTCGATGGCGCCGCCGTTGGTTCCGTTGCGTGCCAAGGTTAAGCCGCCGCTCGAGGCGCGGAGCGTCCCCGTGTTGGTCCAGTTCGAGGCGGCGACGGTCAGGGTTCCTC
>CAZQYE010000187.1:0-3761 GCA_964597375.1 uncultured Myxococcales bacterium | reverse complement strand
GTTCATGTCGGCGTTCATGGTGACGCCGTCCAGCGTTCCGCCGGCGGTCGTGAAGATCATCTCGGCACCTGCGCTCGTTGTCACCGTTCCACCAACGATCTTTCCGCGGCGCATGAACCAGCTGCCGGTCGTGGCGTCGAGTGTCAGCCCCGATGTGTTCGTGAGAGTTCCGGTCAGGTTCACCGTTCCGCCGGTGCGGCTGATCGTGCCGAGATTCGGCGGAGTAAAACTTCCGCCGAGATTGACCGTGCCTCCAGCTTCCTCGATCGTCCCCGTGTTCGCCCAGCTTCCGGCAAACGTCAGGGTGGCGCCGCTCGAAGCGCGGAGCGTCCCCGTGTTGGTCCAGTTCGAGGCGGCGACGGTCAGGGTTCCTCCGCCGTCGGAGTCGATCAGTCCTTCGTTGGTGAGATTACCCCCGCCTGCAGCGATCTGGCCGTTCTTTCCATGCACCGTCACGGTCGAGGCCAAGCGGAGGGTCGTGCCTCCCGCTGCCCACAGAAAGCCGGCGCTGCCGCCGGTAAAGAGCACCTCGGCGTTGCCGTCGAGCAATTGCTCGCCGCTTCCCTGAAATTCGAGCGTCGATCCGGAAGCCAAGGTCACGCGTCCGTTCAACGTGAGGCCGTTGCGCACGCGCGCGATGGCCGAGGTCTGCGTGAGGTTCATGTCGGCGTTCATGGTGACGCCGTCCAGCGTTCCGCCGGCGGTCGTGAAGGACACCCCCGAAGCGCCGCCGCTGCCTGGCTGCACCATCGCGCCTTCGAGCGTTCCCCCTGTGAAGCTCAGTGCTGCGTCTACGAAGACGGTACTGCGCACGGTCAGAGTTCCGCCCGCCAAGGTGACGGGTGTGCTCGACTCAAGGCTGTAGATTGTGCCACTGCCCTGCGAGTGGACGACGGTCGTTCCAGCGCCACCGGTGATCACGACAGCGTCGCAAGCGTTGGGGAGGCGATCGGTGCTCCAATTGAGGGGGTCGTGCCAGGAGGTCGCGTCGCCGCCGCCGTCCCAGGTGAAAGGATTCTGGTCGGGCTGACAGTCCAGCGTAGCCGATAGCCCAACGGCCTTCTTCAAAATGCGCAACGCGTCGCTTGCGGTAGTGGTTCCCGAACGATCGGTGTCACAGATGCAGGGTAAGCAGGCGGCTGCGCCGACGGCAGCCTTGAGCGCACCGAGTGCGTCCGTTGCCGCGATCTGCCCGTCGTTGTTGAAGTCTCCGCAGCCCGACTCGGCGACGACGGTACCGGGGTTCGCGGCGAGCGAAGGGTCTAGCCCGCTAGGAGTGGGGAGTTGCGCAACGAAGATCCCGGCCACGCTGTTTGCGGGCGACACCGTTCCGATATCGGTGCAGGCTGTCGCTTGCGCTCGAAACGCGAGCCACGCTCCGTCAGTGGTGGGGTGCGCGTCCAAGCGGCCGAGACAACGACCGGCACGGTCTTCGATGGCATCACCCGGAGCCGCGACAAGCTCGGGCGGACCGCCGGCGTTCGACAAGTAGTAGAGCGCGCGGCCGCCGGAAGGGCCGCGCTCGTCGGACCTTGCCGGAACACCATGGGCAGCACTACGAAGAGCCGCGGCTGCAACGAAGAGAATGCCGGTGTCCGAGACGAGGGGCGAACCGAGATGCCCCAGGCGTCTTCCGCCGGCGTCGCGGATGCCGGGGCGCAGAGCGACTCTCGCCCCGCGCTCGAAACAGTCGGGAAGGGTGCAAGAAGCGATGACTCGCCGGCCGCGCCGCCCGCGGCCAAGGCCGGCGGCAAGAGCGAGGACGCCACCGTCCCCGATCGAGACGGGACCAACGAAGGAGCGGAACGGTTTTTCACGGGTGCCGCGGGCCACATCGCCGGTGAAGGCGATGGTTTGGGGCGGGTCGTTGGGAGACAAGACGAGGACCGCCTGCAAGGGTGCTTCGCTGGCATCCGCGCAGTCGATTTGGGTTCGAGCTATGACCGCCACGCTGCCGGCTCCAGCGCTGAGCCGCTCGTTCCAATCGCAGACCTTTCTGCCCGGGCGGCGCGCGATCGGCCAGCCCGGCCGGAGCAAAGTGTTCCAATCTCCCGCCGTGCAAGCTTCGGGAGCGCACCCAAAGACGCCTCGTGACGCCGGGCCAGCCGATGCCGCAAATACGACCGCACCGTTGCCGGTCGTTACGGGGTCTGAAAGGGTCTCGACCGGCCAGCCCGCTGGGCTCCAATTGCCCGATACCACCAGAGGCCGTGAGTGTCCTTCGGTCGAGGTAGCAAAGATCGCCGCGCGACCATCGTCCAAGGCGCCGCGCCACACCAACGTGCCGGTCGCTGCGAAGGCGGGACGGCCTACAGTGCGGATGTTCGGATCGCGCCCGGCCGGGTCGAGCGATGCCGATATCACTGGAGTCAGCAACGCGGACGGGTGGTGGAAATTGAACCGGCCGAGAAAGAACAACTGCGGCGTCGCAATGTCCGGGATTGCCGTTCTCGTGCGTCCTACTGGGCCGGTCAGCGCGCCGGCAAAGGCCAGTAACGGCCCACCGTCCGGTACCGCAAGCACTGCCGGTTGCGTGGTCGAGACGAACGTGCCCGGTCCAGGTTCGAGCACGTCCTCTTCCAGGACGATAGTGCTGAGTTGCGCTTCGGTCGCTGACGGCATGCAGCAAGGCACCAAGGCAGCGACGACCCAAGTAACGATCGCAGCACGGTTCGTGGTACCTCGAGCGAACAACCGGCAGCCAAGGCGGCTCTTGGCGCCGTTACGCATCATAACCTCCCCAGGTTCGAGTGGGCGCACGTGTGCTTCGGGGGAAGGGGAAAGTCAAACGGAAAATTTCTACGGCAGCACCGATCTTTGTGGCGGCATGATGGCCAGGGCTTGCGGCGAGGGTCCGGTGAGTACCAATTCGAAAGTACATCTCCTGTCGGGATTAGTTGGGAAGTCTGCTCTGAATCGCCCCGGGTTTCCCGGAGGGCTCCACAAAACCCGGGGCGATTCGCGGCGGCAAGCCGGCAGGGTCGTCACGCGAGATGCTCGATGGGAAGCGCGCGAAGCGCGCAAAGTCTCTGTCTTCGGTCACCAGAGTCGACACGCCCGATTCACGACAAACGGCGACGATCTGCGCGTCGAACGCTAGATTGCCGGAAGCATTCGCCTCGACCATCGCATCGCGAAGCAGCCGCCAATAGCGCTCCCCGGGATACAGGATGCGGAGGCTCGGCGATGCCAGGACTCTCTCGAGTGCCCGGCACGCTTCATCGACCTTGTACGGGGGATCGAAGAGCCGCGGGTGTGTTACCACCCTCAAGAACTCTCCCAGGCAGAACGCCGGGATCGCCCACGCCTCGTCGCCTTCGGCGAGCGCGGTCAGGCGCGCACGCGCGGCGACGTGCTGGTCCAGCTCCTCTCGGTGCGCGTAGACCGGGATGTTGGTATCGACGGCGATCAACCGCGCTCGTCCATTCGGCGATACAGGGCGTCGCGGTCAGAGAGATCGATCCCCGGGACGCGCCTTCCTTTCTTGGTCAAC
This sequence comes from uncultured Myxococcales bacterium, assembly GCA_964597375.1. GTDB lineage: Bacteria > Desulfobacterota > Binatia > UBA1149 > SPBQ01 > CAZQYE01. The sequence goes on along the minus strand of CAZQYE010000187.1, from coordinate 268 downwards.
AGGCGCAGGCGGAAGCGCTTTCCGCTCCTCTTGGGCCGAGCGACGCGGTCGCGCAGCGCCTCCTCCACGACGCGCGTGAGCGTCTTGCCTTCGCGCGCCGCCGTCTTCTTCGCCTCTCGCAACACGGCATCGTCGATATCGAGGGTCGTTCGCATGCAGCATTATGCACACAGCATACAGATATCTATCAAGCGCTTTTGTGCTCATAGGGCCGGGCAGGAGCGACACCCCTACGGGGCCAACCGGTACGGGGTCGCCGCTCCTCCGA
>CAZQYE010000186.1:0-4742 GCA_964597375.1 uncultured Myxococcales bacterium | reverse complement strand
TTTTTCGTCAAAGCCTACTTCTGGGTGTTCGTGGCAATGTGGATCCGGGCCACGCTGCCGCGCGTCCGCGTCGACCAACTGATGTCGATCTGCTGGAAGTACATGGTGCCGATCGGCCTGGCGTGCGTCATCGGTACCGCCGTCGTCCTGGTGGTGTTGCCGCAGGGCTCCCAGGCCATGAGCTACGCAATGATCGCGGTCGTGCTGGCGGTGATCGCACATTTCATGCGGCGCGTGCGCTATCACCTGCGGCGGGCGGCGGTTTCGCTCGGGTAAGTCGAATGCGGGAGTACATCGGAAACGTCATCGTTGCGCTCGGGACTTGCCTGGAGGGGCTGTCGGTGACGTTCTCCCACTTCTTCCGCAAGCCCTACACGGTGCAGTATCCCGACCGCATTCCGATTCCCGTCCAGAACACGCTGCCGTACCGTTATCGCGGCATTCTCGAGGTGGATCTCGAGATTTGCACCGGCTGCCTCGCTTGCGAGCGCGCGTGCCCGATCCACTGCATCACCATCGGTGCGACGAAAGACAAGGAAACCAAGTCGATCCTGCTCGAGCGCTTCGACATCGACATGGCCAAGTGCATGTACTGCGGCCTGTGCTCGGAGCCTTGTCCGACGGGCGCGATCCACCACACACGCGAGTTCGAGGGGGCGGACTACTCGCTCGAAAGCCTCGTGCGGCGTTTCGTCGTCGAGCCGGTGACGGCCTATCGCCCGAAGAAGAGCGGCGAGGACGACCCGGCGATCCTGCCGATTCTCGAGCGCGGGATGCGCTACATCGAGGAGTTCGCGCAGCCTGCGGCTCCGCCCAAGCCGGCGCCGAAGAAGCCGGCGGCTGCAGCGACCGCGGCGAAGAAGACTGCCGCCAAACCTGCAGCCGCTACGGCCGAGGCGAAGAAGGCTGCGGCGAGCGGTGCGAAAGAGGCGACGGGGAAGTCGGACACTGCTGCAGCAACGGACGCCGGGAAGGCGGCGACAAGTGCCAAGACCGCTCCCGGGGGCCGGGAAAAACCGGGAACGAGCAAAGAGGCGGTGTCTGGAGCGCAGGCGGGAAAGGCCGCCGGTGCGGAGCAGGCAGCCGCGAAAGAAGCCGTTCCTGCGGCCGACCCGGCGCCGGCGGAGACCGAGGGAAAGCCTGCAGCAGGCAAGACGCCCAACTCCGGTGAGGACAAGGAGGAAGACTCGAAGTGACGGCACCCTCGCTGTCGGCTGCGGCCTTCTACTTGCTCGCCGGTCTCGCGCTGCTCGGCGGGGCCGGCGTGGCCATGTCGCGCAACATCGTCTACTCGGCGCTGTCGCTGATGGCCTCGTTTCTCGGGGTCGCGGGCCTGTACGTGATGCTCGACGCCGACTTCGTCGCCGGCGTTCAAGTGCTGATCTATGTCGGTGGTGTCGTCGTCCTGACGTTGTTTGCCGTCATGCTCACGCACCACATTGCCGATATCCGCGTCTCCAACCGCAGCGTGACGGTCCCGGTGGCGCTACCCATCGTAGCCGCGGCGTTCGTGATTCTGGTCGCCGCCTTGGCCCGGGCGCCGTGGTACCGAGAAGGTGCGGGGGCCTCGTTCCGTTCCACCGAGGCGATCGGCGACCTCCTGCTGAGCCGTTATCTGCTTCCTTTCGAGCTGGCATCGATCGTCCTGCTTGCGGTGCTCGTCGGCGCCGTGGTCCTGTCGCGCAAAGAGGTCGCCGAGCCCGATCGGCCGAAGGAGCCGCAGTCGTGATTGGACTGGGCCACTTTCTCATCGTCGGTGCGGGCCTGTTCTGTCTCGGCCTGTTCTGCGTCCTTACGCGCCGCAACGCGATCGGCGTGCTCATGGGGATCGAGCTCATTCTCAACTCGGCGAACGTCAATGCGATCGCGTTTTCGAAGTTCGGGGCCGGCAACCCCGACGGCCAAGTCTTGGCGGTGTTCGTGATCATGCTCGCTGCGGCTGAGGCGGCGATCGGCCTGGCGATCGTGCTGGGGATTTACCGGCGGTTCCGATCGATCGACGTTCGGGCGATGACGGAGCTGAGGGGCTGAGGGGTATGTTGGGCGCCGAACACTACATCGCCGGTCAAAGCTGGGCGCTGCTGCGCTGGATCGTCTTGCTGCCGCTCCTCGGTGCGGTGACGAATTTCCTGCTGGGCGCGCGCATTCAGCAGCGTATCGGGCGGGGAGCGGTGTCGGCGATCGCCATCGGCCTGCCGGCGGTGAGTTTCGTTCTCGCCGTAGCGGGCTTTGAGCGGCTTGCCGGTCTAGCACCCGACGAGCGGTTGCTGCTCGATCAGGTCCTTCCCTGGATCCACATCGGCGCCTTGCGCGTCGACATCGCCTTTCAGCTCGATCCTCTGTCGGCGGTAATGGCGCTTGTCGTCACCGGCATCGGGACGCTCATCCACGTCTACTCAGTCGGCTACATGGACGAGGAGCCCTCGCTGTGGCGCTTCTTCGCGCTTCTCAACCTGTTCATGTTCGCCATGCTGACGCTGGTTCTCGGCGACAACCTGCTTCTGATGTTCGTCGGCTGGGAAGGCGTTGGCCTCTGTTCGTGGGCGCTGATCGGCTTCTGGTATCAGGACCACGCGAACACGAGCGCCGGCAACAAGGCATTCATCGTAAACCGGATCGGGGACTTCGGCTTCGTGCTCGGAGTCTTTCTGTTGTTCTGGTCGCTGGCGGCGACCGGGCACGCGACGCTCACGTTCCGCGAGCTGGCCGAGAGCGCCGGCAGCCTGGCGGGGATGACTCTGTGGGGGATGCCCGTCGTGACGCTCGTGACGCTGCTCTTGTTCGTCGGCGCAACCGGCAAGTCCGCCCAGATTCCGTTGTACGTGTGGTTGCCCGATGCGATGGCCGGCCCGACGCCGGTGTCGGCTCTGATCCATGCGGCGACGATGGTGACGGCCGGTGTCTACATGATCGGGCGGCTGAGTTTTCTCTACGCGATGGCACCTGCCACCGGCACGGTCGTGGCTTGTGTGGGAGCGGCGACGGCCGTGTTCGCAGCGACGATCGGACTGGCGCAGAACGACATCAAGAAAGTTCTTGCCTACTCGACCGTGAGCCAGCTCGGCTACATGTTTCTCGCCATGGGCGTAGGCGCCTATGCGGCGGGCATCTTCCATCTGATGACCCACGCGTTCTTCAAGGCGTGCCTGTTCCTGGGCTCGGGGAGCGTGATCCATGCACTGCACCACGAGCAGGACATGCGGCGAATGGGAGGCCTTCGCCACTACATGCCGCGAACGTTTTGGACGTTCTTGATTGCGACGCTGGCGATCGCGGGGGTCCCCGGCACGGCCGGGTTCTTCTCCAAGGACGAGATCCTGTGGCGGGCTTTTCTCTACGACTCTCGACTGTGGGCGGCCGGCGCGGTCGGTGCAGCACTCACGGCGTTCTACATGTTCCGGCAAGTGTTCATGACGTTCTTCGGTGAGTCGCGGGTCGATCCGCACGTACGCGAGCACCTCCACGAATCGTCGGGCTGGATGACGTGGCCGCTCGTGGTCCTCGCCGCAGGCTCGTTGCTGGCCGGTTACCTCGGCCTGCCGCCGGCCCTGGGCGGCAGCAACCGCTTCGAGGCGTGGCTCGAGCCGGTGTTTGAGCAGGCGGCCGAGATCCGCGCTTCCCAGGCCGCGGGAATCGGTGAGATGCCAGCGGCCACGGCCCTCGTGCAGCGCGGAGAGAATGTGGCCTCGGGCAGCCTCGACGTCGTCGGCGCGGCGGTTGCTGCGGCGGCCGAGCCGCACGAGCATGCCAGCCGTGGCCGGAACACGTCGCCCGCCCACCACCTGGCCGACGCATCGGGCGCGATGGCGCACGCGGGCGGGGAGGGCCACGGATCGGCCACTGCTCACGCCGGGACGGTCCACGGCGAGAGCCACGCGCTCGAAATGACGATGATGCTGCTTTCGGTGGCGCTGGCGTTTGCCGGTATCTACGTCGCGTACCTGGTCTACCAGCGCCGTTCACTGAGCGCCGAGGTGCTGAGCCGCACCGCTGGAGGCTGGGCGTACTGGCTCATCTACAACAAGTACTGGGTAGACGAGATCTACTACGGAACGGCGCTGCGCGGGACGCTCGCGCTCTCTCGCGCTTCCGGATGGTTCGACCGCGTGGTGATCGACGGTCTGGTGAACGCGTCGGCGGCCTTCGTGCGCATTGGTTCCATGGTCAACGGCCGCTTCGACCTCGGAATCATCGATGGAATCGTCAACTGGATCGCCGACGTTGCACACCGCATGGGTGGACTCGTCCGTCGAGTCCAGGCGGGAACCGTCAACGTGTACCTCTACGTCATCGTCTTCGTGGTGACCGCCGTACTGTTCGCGCGCACTTGGTAGGAGGAGAGAGTTTCTCGATGGACCACATTCTTACCTACATGACGTTCATTCCGATTGCGGGAATGCTGGTCGTGCTTGCGCTTCCGCGCACGGCCCACAATGCGATCCGCTGGACGGCCCTGGCATTCACGCTGCCGCCGCTCGTCCTGGCCGTTCGGCTTTTCGCGGCGTTCGATCGGACTTCGGCGGGAATCCAGTTTCTCGAACGACACGCGTGGATTCCGGCGTACAACATCCAGTACATCATGGGTGCCGACGGCTTGTCCGTTACGATGATTCTCCTCACCGCGCTTCTGTGCCCCCTCTGCCTGCTTGCGTCCTGGAACATCGAACGCGGGGTCAAGGGCTACTTTGCGCTGTTTCTGTTGCTCGACGGCGCGATGATGGGCGTGTTCTGCGCTCTCGATT
>CAZQYE010000185.1:0-4744 GCA_964597375.1 uncultured Myxococcales bacterium | reverse complement strand
ACGTTCGCTACTTGCTCCGATACCTCGATATCGATTCGGTCGATGAAGCGATCGCTGTCATTACGGATTACTTTGACGAACGGCAACTGAGTCCGAAGACCCGGCTGGCGCTCGAAGAGCTCTTGGCTTCTCGAGCGTAAGAGGATTCCAGCGCGACGGCGGGTTGCTGATGGCAATGCGCTGGTGACTCGTCGTAGCGGGGCGGATCGGGGATAATTCCTTCCGGCCACCTGGGATCTGCTGCGGGCACCGGGGCTGGGATTGCTTCCGCGATCGGCGAGAAAATGGGCCGAGCGGGACGTTGGTGGTGAGGGATGCCGGGCGCGGTGTGTGTAGCATCGGGGGAAAGGACACGGCCAGGGTACGTCGATGGGTGATACGCGGGAGATCTATTGGAACATTGCCGGCGGGGCGCTGATCTACTTGTTCTTTGCCGTTGCGGCGGCGTATCTGGCGTACACGATCTATCAGCGAGTGCGCCTGTGGCGGCTCGGGGGCGGGGAGCCGCGTTTCGATCGAATCGGAAAGCGTGTGGCGGGGCTCCTGACCGAGGTGTTCGGCCAGCGCCGGCCGCGGCGCGACGGCTACGCGGGCCTCATGCACGCGCTGATTCTTTACGGATTCCTCGCGCAGGTCGTGGCGACGACGATGGTTGCCGTGGAAGAACGCCTGGGGATCCACTATCTGCACGGCGCGACGTACCGCTGGTTCTCACTTTTGAGCGACGTCTTTGGGTTGCTTGCCATCGTCGGGTTGTGCATGGCACTTGCGCGCCGCTTGCTGGTGCGGCCTGCGCATCTGGAAACTCTCGGCGATGATGCGATTGCGCTAGGGCTTCTGCTGCTGCTGTTTCTGCAAGGATTTACGGTCGAGGGCTTGCGTATTGCCGCGACCGAGCTCGGGCCGAATCCGGCGCTCGCCCGCTGGTCGCCGGGCGGCCATGCGGTGGCGCTGCTGGTAAGCGGCGCTTCCGAGACGGCGCTGCGCTCTGCCCATCGAGCGATGTGGTGGTTTCACGCGGCGACCGCGTTCGTCTTCATCGGCTACCTGGCCTCGGGAAAGCTCAACCACATCATTTTCGGTGCTCTCAACGTCTTCTTCCGCAATCTCGACTCGGGGCTTCGGCTTCCATACCCGGACATCGAGGCGATGTTCGACGAGGCCGAAAAACAAGGGATCGAAGAAGAGCCGGTGCTCGGAACCAACCGGATCGAGCAGCTTTCATGGAAGGGGCTCTTGGATCTCGACGCCTGCGTGAACTGCGGGCGTTGCGAGGCCGTTTGCCCGGCCCACCTCGGTGGCTCGCCGCTCAACCCGCGCACGCTCATCCGGAGTATGCGCGAGCACCTGACGCGCGTGGGGCCGGAGCTGCTTGCGGCCGCGGCGAGTCGCAAGGCTGCAGCTGGCGATGGGACGGCAGATGCGGCCGGCGCTGCGGGCGTCGGCGGTGCGGGTGCAGGAAGCGGTGCAGCGGGCAGCGCCAGCACAGCGCAGGAACAGAGCGCGCCTGGGCCGGCGGGCTCGGGGGCGCGACCTCCGGTCGCCGTGTCGCTGCCGCTCCTCGGCGATGCGAGCGCGGCCGATGGTCTGCGGCCGGCGGTTCTCGAAGACGAGGTGTGGGGGTGCCGGACCTGCGGTGCCTGCCAGCAAGAGTGCCCGATGTTCATCGAGCACATTCCCAAGATCGTCGACATGCGCCGCTACCTCGTGCTCACCGAGTCGAAAATGCGCGAAGAGACGCAGGCGTTCATCAAGAACATGTACGACCGGATGCACCCGTTCGCCGGCGCGGCGCACGAGCGCGAGGACTGGATGGAAGGACTCGACGTGAAGGTCTTCGGCCGCGGGGACCAGGCCGAGTATTTGCTGTGGGTCGGCTGCGCCGGTGCGCTCGTGGACCGCAACATCAAGGTGACGCGTGCCCTCGCCGGTGTCTTGCAGGCAGCCGGCGTGGACTTCGCGGTGCTCGGTGCCGAGGAGTCGTGCACGGGCGATCCGGCGCGGCGCGCCGGCGAGGAGCTCCTGTTTCAGACGCTCGCCAAGGCCAACATCGAGCTGCTGAACGGCTACGGGATTCGCAAGATCATCACGGCGTGTCCGCACTGCTTCAACACGCTGGCGAACGAGTATCCGGAGTTCGGCGGTAACTTCGAGGTCGTGCACCACACGACGCTGATCCGCGAGCTGATCGAGAGTGGAAAGCTCAAGCTGAAAAAGGAAGTGGAGGCGCTGACCTACCACGACCCGTGTTATCTGGGCCGCCACAACGGGGGCTACGATGCTCCTCGCGCGGTGCTCGGTGCACTGTCGGGCGGCGTGCGCGAGATGCCACGCAACCGCTCGCAGTCGCTGTGTTGCGGCGCAGGCGGCGGCTATGCGTGGATGGACGACAAGCTCGAGCGTCCGATCAGTCACATGCGGCTCGAGGAGGCCAAGAGCTGCGGCGTTGGGACCACGGCCGTAGCCTGTCCGTTCTGCATGCAGATGTTCGAGGACGCGATCAGCGTGAAGGATCCGCAGCGAACGATCCGTGCAGCCGACATCGCCGAGCTGGTGGCCGAAGCGCTAGCCGACTGATGCCGCGCGCGTTTTAGTCGCGATTCGCCCTCCGAACCCTAGCAATTTCAAGCACTTGCTAAAGGTGCTTATCCCTGTCAAGCGCCCATGGCGTCGCGGCCGGCGATGAAGCCGAACGTGCACGCCGGGCCGAGCGTGGCGCCGGGGCCGGGGTAGGTGCGGCCCATGACCGACGCCGAACAGTTTCCGATCGCATACAGGCCCGGAATCGCGCTGCCGTCTTCTTTGAGCACGTGCGCGCGGGCATCGGTCACCAGGCCGCCCTTGGTTCCAAGCTCTCCGGGGAAGGCTTCAATGACGTAGAACGGCGGCTTTTCGATCGGCGCCAGCGTCGGGTTGGGCTTTACGTTTTCGTCTCCGTAGTAACGGTCGAAGATCGACTCGCCGCGCCCGAAGTCCAGGTCCTTGCCCGTGCGTGCGTACTCGTTGAACTTGGCCACGGTGGCCTCGAGCCCGTCCGGGTCGATTCCAAACAGCCCGGCCGCCTCGCGAATGGTGTTCGCCTTCTTGAGGTACTGCTGCCGGATGATCTTTGGTAGCGCCCAGTCGGGCTGCTGCGAGCCGGGAACCATCATCGGGCCGCACGGGTACTTGCGGCGGAAGTTGGCGTCGAAGATCAAGTAGGCCGGCACGCACGGCGACTCGGGCGAGTGCATCTCGTACATCTTATTGACGACATCGATGTACGGCATCGCCTCGTCGACGAACCGCTCTCCGCGCTTGTTGACGAGAATGCTTCCCGGCAGCGATTTCTCGATCACCAGCATGCGCGCCCGGTCTTCTCCCGGTACGACGGTCGTCGGCCCCCACCAGGCATCGTCCATCAGGTCGACCGCTGCACCCAAGCGCAGGCCCATCTCGATTGCATCGCCCGTGTTGTATGGGTTCGCGCAGGTCCACTCGGCGCGGGTCGGGTTGGGCAGATACTTCTCGCGCATCGCCTGGTTCGACTCGAACCCGCCCGCAGCGAGCACGACTCCGCGCCGCGCACTGATTCGGATCGTCCGGCCTTGCCGTTCGGCAACCACGCCGATGACGCGTCCGTTTTCGACCACGAGTTCCTTCGCCGGCGTGCTCAGCCACAGCGGAATGTCGCGGTCCATGAGGCTGCGGCGCAACCGGCCGACCAGCGCGTTTCCCATTCCCAGGTTTCGGTCCCTGCGGGACTTGAAGCGCCACGGCAGGTCGAGCCAATAGCGCGCCATGAGCTTCATGGTGAGCGTCATCCAGCCCGGCCCCTTGCAGAACAGATCGCGCGCTTCCTTGATCGTCATGCAGATGCGGCCCGCAATCAGCTCCTGCACGGCGCACTCGCGCATGCGCAGAAACTCATCGCCGAGCAACCGCGCATCGAACGTCGGGGCCTCGAGCGAGCGGCCGCCGGGCTTGCTCCCCGGCGCGTCCTGGTAGTAGTCGGGGTACTCGGCGAGCGCGACGAGTTCGACGCGCGTGCGGTCAGTGAGGAACCGCGCCATCTTCGGCGCTTCCTCGACGTACGCCTGAAGCCGCTCCTCGGGCACCAGACCGCGCGTCGTCGCGCGCATGTACTCGAGGGCTTCTTCGGGGCTGTCGCTGATCCCAACGCTCGGCATCAGGTGGTTGTTGGGAATCCACAGACCGCCTCCCGACATCGCCGAAGAACCGCCATACTGCGAGCTCTTCTCGATCAGGAGCGGTTGGCCGCCGTGCTCGTAAACGGAAAGCGCCGTGACCATCGCTCCGGCGCCCGAGCCGACGATCAGCACGTCTACCGTATGGTCCCACGAATCCGCGTTTTGCTCCGCCATGGCGTTCCCCCGTACAAACGTTTCAAACTACGGCCGGCCGATCCTTGCCGGCCAAAGCTTTCTTGAAAACCGGACGCGCGCCGGCTGCAACCGGGCCCCGCCGACCGCGGGCCGGCGCCGCCACATGCCTACTTTCCCTTGAAGACCGGTTTTCGCTTTTCCATGTATGCGCGTGGTCCTTCCTCGGCATCCTCCGAGTAACGCACCCGCTGGAACAGCGCGTTTTCCAGCACGAACGCCGGCTCGTGGTTCCACGCCCGCACGGCGATCTCCTTGGCCGTGCGAACCGCGAGCGGCGCATTTTCGCAAATCAGCTCGGCTAGTTCCATCGCCGTGGGAAGTACCTCGTCGACCGTCTTCACCAGCCGGTTGACCATCCC
>CAZQYE010000184.1:0-4765 GCA_964597375.1 uncultured Myxococcales bacterium | reverse complement strand
CTTCACGGAAGACACCGACGATTCGAAAGCGGATGTCGTACAGACGCAGCCACGTGTTTTCCACCTTTTCGGTACCGAAGAGTTCCTCGGCGAGCTCCCGAGAAATGACGCAGACCTTCGCCGCCTCCATTTCTTCGCGTGGCGTGAGAAAACGCCCCGAGTCGATCACGATGTTGCGTACTCGTGCATACGCCGGCGTTGCACCGAGCACGTTGATCGCCCGAGGACGCCCGCGAATCGACAGCGTTTGAGTGTCGACCAGCACGGGAGCAACGCCCGAAACACCCCGCACCGCCGCTTCGAGCGCCGCCGCATCGTCGAAAGTCAGCTCCTCGGGATTGACCCCTTCGCCGCTGCCGTACGCGTAAATCAAGTTCGAACCGACGCCTTCGATCTGCCGGATGACGTACGCCCGTCCGACGAGCCCGATCGACACGACGCCCACGACACTCGCCGTGCCGATGGCGATCCCGAGCATCGTGAGCAACGAGCGGCCGCGCTGTGCCGCCAAACCGTCGACGGCGAACCGCACATGAAGGTCAAACCAGCCCGTCATGAATCTGCCCGTCCCGGACATGGACGATGCGCTCGCCAGCCTCGGCCACCTCGGCATCATGCGTCACCATGACGATGGTGGCCCCGCCCTGATGGAGGGAACGGAAAATATCGAGGATCTCGCGCGCCGTGCGCGAATCGAGAGAGCCGGTCGGCTCGTCCGCCAGCAGCACGCGCGGCCCATTTACCAGCGCCCTCGCGATCGCGGCCCGTTGGCGCTGGCCGACGGACAGTTCCCCCGGCCGGTGTTCGAGGCGGTCGCCGAGACCGAGCTGCTCGAGACGCTCGCGCGCCGCGTTGCGGCAGGCCGCCGGACTCCGGTCGCGTGCATACAAGGCGGGCAACGCCACGTTGTCGAGAATCGAAAGCTGGGGCAGCAAGTGAAACGATTGAAACACGAATCCCACCGCACGGTTGCGCAAGCGGGACAGTTCGTCGGGCGAAGAACGAGAGACGAGTCTGCCGCCGAAGCGGTACGCGCCATCGTAGTCGTCGTCGAGGAACCCAAGGATGTGCAGGAGCGTCGATTTTCCCGAGCCCGAGGGCCCCATGATCACCGCAAACTGCCCCTCCGGGATTTCGAGCGATACTCCGCGCAGCGCGGCAATCGGCACCCCGGCCCGGTCATACACTTTTGATACGGAATCGAGCCGGATCATCGCAATTCCGCCTCCGTATCCCGGCGATCCCCGCTCCGCTAGCGGACCGCCACCCGCATGCCGTCGTGCAACCCGGTCCGGGGGAAGACCACCACGGTGTCTCCCTCATCGAGCCCCGATTTGACCTCGACAAAGAGGGCGTTCGCAGCCCCGGTCTCGATCTCCGACCGGACGAGCCGCCTCCCATCAACGCGGTAGGCCAGGTTTTTCGCCCCTTCCACGAAGACCGCATCGAGGGGAATCTGAATCGCATCAGGGATTTCTTCGACAATGACCTCGACGTCGACTGTCATGCCGGGCACGAGTCCGTCGGTCCGCCCGGAAACGGCGATCAGCGCCTCGGAGACGGCACGGCTCTCCTTGTGCACGACGTTGGGCAGCACTTCTTCGACCTTTCCCGAAACCGGGGTCTCGGGAAACGCATTGGAGCGGATTACGACCTTTTGTCCGACTTGGACGCGCCCGAGATCCACCTGGTCAATGTTGGCGCGAACCCGCAGGTGTTCGAGATCGGCGATCCACAGGACCGGATCGCCGGCATGTACCACCTGACCTTTCTTGGCGGCGCGCCGGTAGACGGTTCCCGCATGGGGCGTCTTGACGGCCGCCGCACGTCGCTGCTCGGATAGCTCCTTTATCTTCAAATCGAGTGCGTCGATTCTCAGTGGGACCTCGCGTGAGAGGAACGCCAACCGGGATTTTGCCTCTTCCAGGGCAACCTGACTCAGCCGCCTCGCCTCGGCCGTGATGGCTCCGGAACGAAACAGTTCCTCATCGACCCGCGCCTCCTCGCGAGCCCGCTCGAATGCAGCCCGGGCGCGGCGCAACTCTTCCCGTGCCGCCACCCGATCGGCGCGCGCCTGGGCCAACGCCGACGCGACTGCGGTATCATCGATTCGCAACACCACTTGACCGGCATCGACTGCAGCGCCGTCTTCGGCGATCTCGACGATTCTTCCATCGAGGCGTGCCCTTACCTCACTCTCGCCCGCCGGCTCCACCTTGCCGTTGGTCACCACATGGACGACGAGCGGCGCGCGGCGCACCTCGGCCGTGCGCACCTCGAGCGGGCGCTGCCGCGCCATCCACGCGGCAGCAATGCAAACGAGCAGCACCGCCGCAGCCCAAACGACGATCCCGCGCCGCCGGCCGGTCCTCATGCCGATACCCCCCGCGACCCCTCGCCCCGGCGCCCGCCGACTCCACCCGGCGGCCCAACGACGCCCGCCGACCCGGAGTCGGGTCGTGTCGAAAGACGTCGGCGCTGAACATAAACGCGCCGCATCTTCACTCGCTCGCCTCCGGGAGAAGCTTCGACACGAGCCGGGCAAGCTCGCTTTCGAGCCGCGCCCACGCGCGAAGTCGCTCGAAGCGAGCATCGATGGCCGCAGCAGAAGCTGCCCGATAACGATCCAAGGCCGAAACGACCTCGAGTACCCCGCCTCGCTTGGCGCGCAGCCTCATCTCCACTAGGTCGAGTCTCCGCTGCGCATTCGCCGCGCTGCTCGCAGCCAGCTCTTCTTGCCGTCCGGCGGCGGCTAAACGGGCACGTAGCTCGCCGACGAGCCGGCGCTTGCGAGCAAGGGCAAGTTCGTACTGGATCGTGGCGATTTGCTCATCGTTTCGAGCCGCGGCGGTCTCGTGCCGCGTTTTTCCGCCGTCGAACAGGGGAACGCGTACGTCCACCCCAATGCGCCACTCGTCGGGGAAGTTGTCGTAACGGTTCGTACCGTAATGGGAGTACCCCCCTTGGACTCCTACCGTCGGAAGCCTAGTGGCGTGCGCCGCCTCGACGCGTGCATGTTCGAGTCGCCGGCGGGCCTCGAGAGCACGCAGCTCGGGCGTCTCGGCCAGCAGCCGGTCGTCGACTTCCGTTACTTCCCCGTCGCCAACTGCGGGAAGGCTGCCGGCGACCGGTTCCGGCAGGTCCGCATTGCCGGCACCGATCGCCGCCGCCAGCGACTGCTGCGCGATCGCCCGGCGCCTTTCGAGATCCTCGACGGCCAGCGCCGCACGCTGCGCAGCGATCCGCGCGTCCTCGCGGTCGACATCGAGCGCGGCGCCGGCAGCGGCCAAGGAAGACGCCAACTCGGCAAGCGCCTTCGCCCGAGAAGCGACCTGCCGGGACATGCGCAACCGCTCGTCGAGTCTCAGCACGTCGGTGTAGAGCTCGAAGACTTCCAGAGCCACGGCCTGGCGCTCTTGCGCCTCGACGGCCTTGGTCACCTCCACCGCGAGATCGGCCGCTTCGATTTGCTTGCTTCGACGCAAGTCGAACAGAAGCTGCTCGGCGAACACGTTGAACCAGCCCTCGCGCGAGCCGAGTGACGCCAGACCGTAGACGCGCTCCACACCGCGGCCGTCCACGGCGCGCAGTTTCTCGGTCTGTCGGCTCGAGTAACCAGCCCCGCTGCTCACGCTCAACCGCGGGCGGAACTCGCTTCGCATACCCTGGGCTTCGTGCGATGCGCGCTCCGTCGCAAGTAGGGCCCGGCGAGATTTGCCGCCCTGCGTCAGAGCGCGGCCAACGGCTTCTGGAAGCTCGATACGGAAGGCCGAGGCAGGAAGCGGTCGCAGCGCCACAAGCAGGCCGGCCGTACACGCCACCGCGAAGCGAACATGGAAGGGAATGCGCAGCATCGCTTCAGCCAGCGGCTTGTTGATAAGCTCCAATCGGCCGCCAGTGCAACCACCGGCGCCGCGGCTACGTACAGGAGACCGCCGGCCTGCTAGCGCCCTGCCACCCAGGTACGATCGCGAACGTTGATTTCGTAGCCGGCGAAAGCCTCGGCCAACTCGTCACGCAGCTCGCGCCCGAGCTGGCGGATGAACTCGGGCGGGCGCGGGCGTCCGAGCTCGTCGATCGAGACCAACAGTTCGCTCCCGTCCTTCTTGCGTGCCACGACGATCGCGAAGGCGAGCCCCTCGACGCCGCTGAACACCGCGCCGCGTGGAAAGTACCCTAGCGTGCGATAAGACCACGACGCATCCCTACTGCCGTACCCCGCCAGATCGAGCGCCGGTGTCGGCACCATGCCGAAGCGACGGGCGACGCGATCGCAGACCACGACGACCCTCTCGACGTCCGCCTCGGTCATCGAAACTACCGGTATCGTCGTTGTAGCCGGTGCGGCGCTCGAAACAGCCACTGGCTCGTCGGCCGGAGCAGGACGCAAGGTCGCAGCGCAACCCGCACAGGACACCACAATTGTAACGGCCGCTGCAGTGGCCACGCCCGCTCGGTGAATGACCCCCCTCATCAATTTTTATCATGCCCAACGTGCACGGATGGCGCTAGTCACCCGTGCAGCCTGAGGTCGTGCACACGCTCGGAGAAGCCCCGCTACCACCGACCGCCCTGGTGGGCACGAACGAACCGGTTCGGAGGAACGCCGCCCAGACTCACCGCCGGCTCCGGGCCCGCACCACGTTCGGCGCTATTGGGTCTTTGCGAAGAATCGGTCGCTCAGGTTACGCTTTGCAGCGGAGAACTCCGACGTCCAGCACACCCCGTCGTCGTTGATGACCTGGATGGTAACCGCCGGATCGGC
>CAZQYE010000183.1:0-4779 GCA_964597375.1 uncultured Myxococcales bacterium | reverse complement strand
GCACCGTCGTTTCACTTCGAGCAGGGATTCGACAGTTACGACTACCTTGCGCCGGATTTCTTTTTCGGCGCCACCGATTCCGGATCGAAGCTGTCTCTCTACAGCGGTATGCGTCTGATCAGGGAACGCTTCCTGTCCAAGAAGAAGTATGTCAACCACTACTATCAGGATGCGAGGACGGTCAACGGCGAGACTCTTCCATGGCTCGACCGAGCGTCGGGACGCCCGTTCTTCGTGCTGATCCACTACATGGACCCGCACGATCCGTACTTCGAGATCCCGTACAACGGCCGTGCGGTCGCGCGCGTAGAGACACCGAATCCACCTGCCTCCAAGGCGGAGGAGCTGCGGCGCCTGTACCAGTCCAACGTGGAGTACATGGATCGTTTCCTCGGTGCGTTGTTCGCCGAGATGAAGAAGGCAGGTGTCTACGACAACACGGTAGTCGCCTTCACGGCGGACCACGGCGAAGAATTCCAAGAGCACGGCGGCTGGTGGCATGGAACGACGCTTTACGACGAGGTCCTGCACGTGCCGTTGATCATCAAACTGCCGAACGGATCGCGCCGCGGAACGCGTGAGCGAAGGATCGCGCGCCTCGTGGATGTCATGCCGACCCTGCTCCGGGCGGTCGGGGTCGACGTTCCCAAGGCTTGTCAGGGCCGCGATCTGCTCGGAGGCTCCGATGCGCCAACTGCCGTCTATGCCGAGGAGGATCACGAAGGGAACGTTCTCCATGCAGTCCGAACCGAGCGCTGGAAGCTGATCCTCGCCAATGCCGGCAACCCGCGCGGTCTTCCTGAAGTGGCCCTATACGACCTGCAGGCGGATCCCGGGGAGACCCGAAACCTAGCGGGGGAACTGCCCGACCGGGTTGCGGCCTTGCGGGCCGATTTGCAAGTACTCGAGCAGGCCGCCGCAGCGAGCGCGGTACACGGAGAGAGCGGGGACATCGACGCGGCCTCACGCGAGCGCTTACGGGCGCTCGGCTACATCCAGTAATGCTTCTGGTCGTCGGCTGGGATGGAGCTTCGCTCGACGTTGCCCGGCCGCTTCTCTCGGCTGGGGACCTTCCCGTCCTCGCCGGCCTGCTCGAGCGTGGTGCCGTCCGGCCGCTGCGCTCGACGTGGCCGGCGGTCACGTTTCCCGCATGGACCACGTTTTTGACGGGCTGTGAGCCCGAGCGACACGGTCTGTGGGACTTCACCGTGCGCCGGGGATACGCCGTCGAGTTCGTGAATGCGAGCCACAGGCGGGTACCGACACTGTGGGCGCGGATGAGCGCGTCGGGGTTGCGGGTGGGGCTCTATGCCGTTCCGGCTACCTATCCGCCCGAGCCGCTTCGAGGCCTGGTCGTGTGCGGGTTCGACACGCCTCTACGGGGCCGCCGGCCGGCGCCGCACCCGCCCGAGCTGGCCACGCGGATCGAGAAGCGATACGGCACGCTCGCCGTCGGCGGTCCCCAGCAGCTGCGGATCGGTCGGGGGTGGCACGCGAAGGCCTTGCAGGAAATGCTGGCAGCGATCGGCATGCGAACGCGCATCGTCACGGACTTGATCCGCGAGGAGTCGCTGGACTGCTTGTTCGTCCATTTCGGTGAGTCGGATACCGTATGCCATCATTTCTGGCATCACGCCGACCGTCGTTCCCCACGGTACCGGCCGGGGGGCCACGCGGATGCGATCCGCGAGGTCTATCGCGCCCTCGACGCGTCTCTAGGACAACTGCTCGAGGCGGCCGGGCCCGGTGCCGACGTCGTCTTGCTTTCCGACCACGGAAGCGGGGGAACGAGCGACCGAGCGATTTTCTGGAACCGATGGCTCGCCGACCATGGCTGGCTTGTTTTTCGATCGTCCCCGCGACGCTGGTGGTCGGGTTGGAGCAAGCAGGCGGCGCTGCGTCTGCTACCGCCGGGCGTAGCCGTGGCGCTGTTCCGGCGGCTGGGCGGGCCGGTCGGTTGGATCGAGTCGAGCGCGCGTTTCGGCGGCATCGACTGGGATCGCACGCGCGTGTTCAGCGAGGAACTCAACTACTCGCCGAGCTTGTGCTTGAACGTGCGCGGCCGCGAACCGGCGGGGATCGTCGATCCGGCCGACGTTCCCGGCGTGATCGAGCGTCTGCGTAGCGACTTGATGTCGTTCGTCGACCCCTATGACGGCCGGCCGGTGGTCGAAGACGTGGAGGTCGTCTACGATCCGGCGGCTTCGGCACACGCCGATCTGCGACTGCGCTTGCGGAGGCCCGGCGGCTACGCGTACGCCGCGTGTTCGAGCCGCGGCGGTCGTGAGCGCAGGCCCCTCCGGCGCCTGCGTACGCGGGAGATGACGGGCGAGCGCGGGACGAGCATGGCGGGAGGGCACCGGCCGGTTGGGTTGTGTGTCCTCGCGGGTAGGCGTGTGCGTCCGGGGACCTACCCGGAAGGAGGACTTGCCGATGCCGGGGCGACGGTTCTCGCTTTGGCCGGCCTGACGGCTGGCGAGGAAATCGACGGGCGCCCTTGGGATGACGTCCTCGACTTGGCCAGCGACAGGTTGGATGCCGCCGCCGCCGCATCCGTCATGGACCCTCGGCCGTGGACCAAGCGCGAGGAGGAGGAGCTGGCGGACAAGCTACGGGCGCTGGGCTACCTGGAGTGAGCGGCCGTGCGTATTGCGGTCGTCGCGGCGTGTCCCTTTCCCTCCCCGCAGGGCTCCCAGGTATTTGCCGGCCAGATGGCGCGCGCTCTGGCACGGCGCGGCCACGAGGTTCATTTGGTGACATACGGCCAGGGGGCCCTCTGCGAGGAGGGCGGCGTGCGCCATCACCGTGCCCGCCGCCTGCCCGGCGACGACAGCAGCCGATCGGGGCCGAACTTGATGAAACCTGCGCTCGACGCAATGCTCGCGCGCCTGCTCGCGAGATTGACGGTCCGCCTGCGGTTCGACGTCCTGCACTGCCACAACTACGAAGCGGCCGTCGTCGGGCTAGCGGTCCGAGCCGTCCGCCGAATTCCGGTCGTATACCACAGCCACAACCTGATGGGGGACGAGCTTCCGACATACTACCGCGGCCGGTGCGCTCGGCGTGTTGCAGGAGCGGCGGGGCGCCTGCTCGATTGCACGGTTCCTAGACGTGCGGATCGAGTCGTCGCGTTGTGCGGACCAAGTGCCGGCCGCCTGCTCGAGCTGGGAGTTCCTCCGGAGCGGATGGCGGTCGTTCCCCCGGCCGTCGACGACGACGGCCCCGCGGGCCCGCCTGCGGTCGCTCGCGCGCAGCTTGGTTTGCCGGCCTCGGCGTTCATCGTCGGCTATGCGGGAAACCTCGACGGGTATCAGAACCTCTCCGATCTGGCATCGGCGTGTCGTGCGGCGGCTTCCCGAATGGAGGGGCGCCGGTTGATCTGGCTCGTCGTGACCCATGAAGACGGACGTCGCCTTCAGGCGGTGCTCGAGGACGCCG
Organism: uncultured Myxococcales bacterium; assembly: GCA_964597375.1. GTDB lineage: Bacteria > Desulfobacterota > Binatia > UBA1149 > SPBQ01 > CAZQYE01. The sequence goes on along the minus strand of CAZQYE010000183.1, from coordinate 1,341 downwards.
GTGCAGTCGATCTCTGCCGGGTGATCCCCGCAAGCGGATACGCGCGGGCGCGGCTCGCGATGGAGGCCTGCGACGTTTTGGTCCTGCCGCGACGGTCGGGCTCGGGGTTCCCGATCAAGCTGCTCAACTACATGAGCCTGGGCCGGCCGGTGGTCGTCGCCGGCTGCGGGGCCAAGGGGGTGACCGACGGTGTCGACGCCCTCGTGGTCGAGGATGGGGATGTCCGGGGATTCGCGGCAGCCTTGGCGCGGCTGGCGTCTGATGACCGGTTGGCGGCGAGCTTGGGCGGCCAGGCTCGCCGTACATTTCTGCGCAACTATACGTGGAGTGCTGTGCTCCCTGAGATAGAACGCCTCTACGACTCGGTTACGGCGGCGAACCCTCTTTTCCGCGAGCCCGGAGAATGCAAATCTAGCTAGCGAGGCACGATGAGCGAGCCAAACGCAACAAGTGCGCCCAGTGAAGCGACCCCGGTCATCTCGGTCGTGATTCCTCTCTACAACGAGGAGGAGACGCTACCGGTGCTGGCTGAGCGGCTGACGGCCGTCCTCGACGGGGTCGGGGAACCCTACGAGGTCGTTTTCGTCAACGACGGAAGCCGCGACCGAACGCCCGAGATCCTGCGGAGCTTGCACGCCGAGAACCCGCGCATCAAGGCCGTCGGCCTGTCGCGCAACTTTGGTCACCAAACGGCGATCTCCTGTGGCATCGACTTCGCCGCCGGGCGCGCGGTCATCGTGATGGACGGAGACTTGCAAGATCCTCCCGAGGTTCTGCCCGGAATGATCGCACGCTGGCGCGAAGGGTACGACGTCGTCTATGCGATCCGCCAGAAGCGCAAGGAAGGCCCCGTCAAGCGGGCGGCGTACAAGAGCTTCTACTGGCTTCTGCGGAAAGTGTCGTACTTGGACATTCCGCTGGACTCCGGCGATTTCTCGCTGATGGATCGCAAGGTCGTCGACTTACTTCGCCGGATGCCCGAGCGAAACCGCTTCGTGCGTGGCTTGCGCACCTGGGTCGGCCTCCGGCAAACGGGCTACGAATACGCCCGCAGTGCGCGCTATGCCGGCCGATCCAAGTACAGCTTGACCAAGCTGATGCGGCTCGCGTTCGACGGCCTCGTTTCGTACTCGTTCGTGCCGCTTCGTGCAGTGAGCAATCTCGGGCTCTTCGTCTCGCTGTCGGCACTGCTGTACATGGCATACCTGCTGACCGCACGGTTGCTCGGCGATCGCACGATTCAGGGGTGGACGTCGACGGTGGTCATCATGCTGTTTCTCGGCGGCGTCCAGCTCCTGTCGTTAGGGGTCATCGGGGAATACGTGGGACGCATCTTCGACG
>CAZQYE010000182.1:0-4790 GCA_964597375.1 uncultured Myxococcales bacterium | reverse complement strand
ACGACCACCACATTCATCTGCGTGCGCTGGCAGCCGCGGGCCAGTCGGTGCGCTGTGGGCCTCCCGAGGTGAACAGCGCGGCTGAACTCGAGCGAGCGTTGGCAAGCGCACCCACCGTAGGCGGATGGACCCGTGGCATCGGCTACCACGAGTCGGTTGCCGGCAAGCTCGATCGCTGGAAGCTCGATCGACTCACCGGCAATGTTCCAGTGCGGATTCAACACCGCAGTGGAATGTTGTGGATCGTCAACTCCCGCGGTGCAGCGCTCCTCGGGCTCGACGATCTGCGCGGTCGTCCCAACAGCATCGGGAACCTACCCGCCTCGACGCTCGACCTTCGGCCCGGTACCGAGGCAAGCGATTCACAATCCGGCGTCGTAAAGGATGCGCCTTCGTGCAGTCGGGCGGACGATCGCGCTCCGGTAGCCGGGGCAACGCCGGGCATCGAGTATGATGATCGCGGACGAGCAACCGGCCGCCTGTTTCGCGCCGACCGCTGGCTACGCGAGCGTCTCGGACCAAGCGGCTCTCCCGATTGGGCGGCACTCAGCCGGCGCCTTGCATGCTATGGGCTCGTGGCCCTGACCGATGCCACGGCATCGAACGGTGCTGCCGAGCTGGCGGCGTTTGAGCGGGCCGCGGAGCGAGGAGAACTCCTCCAGCGCGTCATCGTCATGGGAAGCCAGTCGCTGCCCGAGCCGGCCGCTGCCCGAATCGAGCGTGGCGCGGTAAAGCTGGTGCTCGACGAACACGAGCTTCCGGAGCTCGATGCGCTCGCCGATGCGATCCGGTCGGCGCACGCTAGCGGGCGCAGAGCGGCAGTACATTGCGTCACGCGAGCGTCGTTGCTGTTTGCACTGGCCGCATTCGAGCAGGCAGGCACCGCGTCCGGCGATCGAATCGAACACGCGTCGGTAGCTCCGCCGCAGGCCGTCGCGCACATCGCCGAGCTCGGGCTGGCGGTCGTCACCCAACCCGGCTTCGTCTACGAAAGGGGCGACACCTACCTCCGCGACGTCGACGAAAGCGACCGGCCGTGGTTGTACCGGCTCAGGGGCCTACTGCGAGCCGGTGTGCCGCTTGCCGGCAGCACGGACGCGCCGCTCGGTGGGGCCGACCCGTGGGTGGCCATGCGCGCCGCAGTCGAGCGGCGCTCGCGCGACGGTGCCCCGCTCGGACCCGACGAGGCGCTCACTCCCGAGGAGGCGCTCGCGCTGTTCACGTCGGTAGCAACCGAGCCAGGCAGGCCGTCGCGTACATCGCCGAGTTCAGGCTGGCGGGTAGTCGCCACCGGTAGGCCGTCACAGGAAATCGCTGCGCACCGTCTAGCGATGGCGATCGGCCCAGGTCGCCCCGCCGAGCTGTGCCTGCTCGATCGGCCGTGGAAAGAAGCGAGGACGCGACTCGGTCGCGACCTCGTTCGAGCCGTGTGGACTTCGGCCGCCGGCCCCATCACCCCCCCTTGACAGGGATAAGCACCTTTTCCAAGTGGTTGAAAAATAAGGAGCTGCGGCAGCGAAACGCGGGGGTTGGCGTCGGCGGGGCCAGGGCGGGACCTCGATTTTTCAAGTAGTTGGAAAACGTGCTTATCCCTGTCAAGCTACGCAGCCTGACGATACAGTCCCGAAGCGTCGGCTCGCCGTGGCGAGCATCGAAAAACTGGAGAAGAACATGAAACGTCTTTCTTTGATTGCTGCCGCTGCAGCGGCCCTTGTCTTCACGTATTCGGCCGCGTGGGCGGAGAGCGTCGCCAAGGTCGGCGGCACGGAAATCAGCCGAGAAGAACTCGAAAAATCCGTTCGGCCCAAACTGATCGAACTCGAGAACCAGCGTTACGAAACCCTGCGTCAGGGTCTCGAAGAGCTCATCGGAGAGCGCCTCATCGAACTCGAAGCCAAGGCCCGCGGCAAGACTGCCGAGGAACTGCGCGACGAAGAGATCTTCTCGAAGGTCGCCGAACCAGGGGATGACGAGATCCAACGCGTCTACGATGAGAACAAAGCGCAGATCGGTGATCGGACGCTCGAGGAGCTACGGCCTCAGATCATTCAATTCCTCAAGCAGCGGACCGCCAACATGCTCTACCAAGCGTTGCTCAAGGATCTAAAGAAGAAGTATGGGGTCAAGACGATGCTATCCCCGCCGGTGGTCGACGTGTCGACGGGCGGACGGCCGTCTCGCGGCGGCGGCGAGGACGCCCCGATCACGATGATCGAGTTCGCCGACTACGAGTGCCCATACTGCAAGCTCGTCCAACCCACGGTGGAACAGGTCCTGGAAACTTACGGCGACAAAGTTCGCTACGTCTATCGCGACTTCCCGCTGCCGTTCCACAGTCACGCGCGCCCGGCGTCGCTCGCTGCGCGCTGCGCCGAAGAACAAGGCAAGTTCTGGGAGTACCACGACGCATTGTTCGAGGCGCCCGACCTCTCCACCGACGGCCTCCGCTCACTGGCCGACAGCGTGGGGCTCGATCGCATCAAGTTCGACGATTGCCTCGCGTCCGAAAAGTATGCCGACGCCGTCAAGCGCGACATGGAAGACGGCTCGAATGCCGGCGTCAACGGGACGCCCGCGTTCTTCATCAACGGTCGTTTTCTCTCCGGCGCGCTGCCGTTCGATCAGATCAAGGCGGTCATCGACGAGGAGCTCGAGCGGGCCGGCGGCTGACGCGTCGGCACGGGCAGCTCGATCGTGCCATCCTGCGGCCGGCCGGCCACCGTGGGCCGGCTGGCCGGTGCGATTGCGATCTCGGCCAAGCGCCGCGTCAGTCGACCACGCGGTCGACGAGCCCCCAGCGCAGGGCGGTCGATACGTCGATCGGCTCGCCGGTGAGTGCCATGTAAGCGGTTCGCTGGCGGCCGATACGTCTCGGGATGCTCACCGTGCCCCCTGCCCCGGGCACCAAGCCCATCCCTACTTCCGGCAGTTCGAACGTCGCGTCGCCGCGAGCTAGGACACGCCGGGCGAAAGCGGCCAGCTCCACTCCAGCACCAACGCAGGCGCCGTGCACTTCGGCGGTCACCCGCGGCCCGCAAGCGGCAAGCAGTCGGGCTACGTTACGCGTCGAGCGCACCAAATGGGCGGTCGCCGGATCGGGAAGCGTTCCGAACTCGTCGAGGTCCCCCCCGCTGCAAAATGCCGGCCCGCTGCCGCACAGGACGATCTCCTCGACGCTGTCGTCGGCGACCGCGGCCGCAAGCAGCTCGGCGAGTCGGTCCCGCATCGAAACCGAGAACGCGTTGCGGCGCTCCGGGCGGTTCAGCGTCAGTCGCAAAACGCGGCCGTCGCGTTCGGCAAGCACGGCATCCTCTTGCGCCACCGCGGCCGCGGGACGGCGCTCGCGGCTTGCAAGCCACCCGGCGAACTCCGGACCACTCTGCAGCATCGAATACGTCAGCGACTCGGCAATGAGCCCTTCGTGCACGTCGAGAACCTCGCCGAGACGGAGCAGTTGCACGAGTGCAGCCGCCGCTTGCGGACGAGCACGAACGCGGTCGACGACGGCGGCAGCCTCGTTCTCGTCGGTGACGATCACGTCGAACGAGGCCAGTAACGCACGAGCGCTGTCATCGAGATTCTGACCCGAGAGGCCGATGGTCGGGCACGGCACTTCGGAAAGTACGCGGCGAAGTTGCTCGATCGCCTCGGCACCGGCACGCGGGGCCCCGTCGCGCAAGTCGATGGCCAAAAGCGGCTGCCCGGTCAGCCCGGAGTATGCCTCGAGCGCTTCGGGCCAACGCAACCGCTCGAGGGCCTCGATCAGCGGCAGCGTCTGCCCGCGTTCGCTCATGTCTGCTCTTGCGTGAGTCGCGCCTTGACCTCGCGGCGCAGGAGCTTGCCCGTCTCGTTGTACGGCAGCTCGTTCCAGAACTCGATCCGCGCAGGGACCCGGGAAGAACGCATGTGGCGGCGGACCCACTCCTGCAGCTCTTCGACGCTCGCCGAACGCCCCTCGCGCAGCACGACCACCGCAGCTACGGCTTCGCCCCACTGGACGTCGGGCACACCGACCACCGCGCAGTCGGCGACGGCTTCGTGTTCGAGCAGCGTATCTTCGATTTCCCCCGGAGAGAGGTTTTCGCCCCCGCGAACGATCACGTCGTCGATGCGACCCTCGACGAACAAGTAGCCGTCCTCGTCCATCGAACCGCCATCACGCGTCGGGAACCATCCGTCCGGGCCGACCGAGCTCGAGCGGCCGAGGTATTCGCCCGAGACTTGCTCCCCGCGAACGTAGATCTCGCCCGACTGCCCCGGCCCAAGAGGGTTTCCTTCTTCATCACGGATCTGGATCTCGACGCCTGGTAGCGCACGCCCAACCGAAGTCAGGCGCCGTCGCACCTTGGGATCGTCACTAGCCGCGGCGGCGCGGTGGTCCTCGGGACCAAGCAGCGCAATCGTCGAGCTGGTCTCGGTCAATCCGTAGGCGTTCGTAAAATCGGTATCGGGGAACAGAGCCATCGCCCGCTCGATCACCGGCTGCGGCATTTTCCCCCCTCCGTAGGAAAGGGCGCGCAGGCTCGGCAACTCGGCGCTGGCGGCACCCTCGAGGACATCGACGATGCGGGCCAGCATAGTCGGGACGACGAAAGCGTTGGTAACCTTCTCGCGACGTGCTGTCTCGAGCCACTCCTCGGCACTGAAACTTGGAAGCTGAACGATTCGCCGGCCTGCATATACCGAGCTCAGCACCGCCGCCATTCCCGCAATGTGGTAGGGCGGAACGCTCACTAGCGCGGCGTCGGTTTCGGCTGCGCTTCCGAACTCGACCGATCCGAAAATATAGG
>CAZQYE010000181.1:0-4798 GCA_964597375.1 uncultured Myxococcales bacterium | reverse complement strand
CGCCAACGCCTCGGACAATGACGCCTGCCTGACGACCTGTGCCGCTGCTGCGTGTGGCGATGGCATCCTGTGCACCGACGCTTCGTGCACGTCGGGCCCCACGGGCGGCGCCGAAGAGTGCGACGACGCCAACGCCTCGGACAACGACGCCTGCCTGACGAGCTGTGCTGCGGCTACGTGTGGCGACGGGTTCCTGTGCTCGGCCCCCTCGTGTACGACGGGCCCCACCGGCGGCGCCGAAGAGTGCGACGACGGAAATGCTTCGAACAACGATCCTTGCTTGAATACTTGCGCGCCCGCAGCTTGTGGCGATGGCTTCGTATGCACCGATGCTGCGTGCACGACCGGGCCCACCGGCGGCGCCGAAGAATGCGACGACGCCAACGTCTCGGACAACGATGCCTGTTTGACCGGTTGCCTAGCGGCAAGGTGTGGCGACGGAGTGTTGTGCTCGGATGCCTCCTGCGTGAGCGGCCCGGCTGGAGGCAGCGAGGAATGTGACGATGGCAGCGCGAACAGCGATGTGGCGCCGAGTGCTTGCCGGCTCAGCTGTGCGGCCGCGTCGTGCGGCGATGGCGTCGTCGACGGCGGCGAAACATGCGAGCTCGGTGCCGAAGTCTGCAACAACATGGTCGACGATGACGGCGACGGCCTCATCGACTGCGAGGATGCCGATTGTCCTTCGTTCTGCAGCCACGACGATACGATCCCGTGCACGACGGACCACGACTGTGAGACCGCGCCGGGCGGCCGGCCGGGTGAGACCGTGTGCATTGGGGCCGAGACATGCGGGGCGGACTGCCAGCCGGTCGTCGCGTGCAATCCGCTGAAAAAAACCCTCAAGGCCGCGGCGCGACAGTTAGCGGGGCAAATCCGCGTAACGCCGTCTGGACCGCGCCCCGACCTGTTCTTCTTCCGCGGCCGGTTCGACCCGCAATCGCCGGTCGATCCCTTGAGTGAGGGTTTCAGCGTACTGCTCACCAATGCCGCTGGAACGCTCTATCATGCCGAGCTGAGTCCCGGACAGATGACGATCAAACGGGGTCGTTACCTTTTCCGCGATCCGTCGGCGCGTCGTGATGGTTCGCGTCACGGCGGACTCCAGCTGGTCCAGCTCAAACCCGTCGATGCCGGCGGCGCCACGAGCTGGCAAGTCAAGATCCGCGGCTGGGGCGACCTCGCCGCAGCAAACGATCCGACCATGATGGTCCAGATCACGATAGGCAACGACGGCGCTGCAAGGCAGGCCGATTGGAGTCCCGCGTCCCGTGGGTGGCGGCTTTCGGCTGCAAGCCTGCCGTAGCGACCATCGGGAAGTGGGGTGGACCGGCTCGCTATGCGTACGCCGATACTCGGCTTCGCCCCTCGATGGGACGTCGCCTGCTCACTGGGGTTGCTCATGGGCCTGTGCCTCAGCGGTGCCGCCCTCGGCGACTGGATCAAGCCGGTCGAAACCGTCAACCACGCCTTCGGCAGTGAGGGACCGGACGGGGTCCCGGGAACACCGGACGACCTCGTCTCCGGAGGGTTCGGCTTCAGCTCCGGCTATCGGGATGGGGCCTACACGGATCCCAGTACTGGACAGCACGGCGCCAAGGTCATCATGCTGTCCATTGCCGAGCCCGATCAAGGCGGGTTGTGGCGCTACCGCTGGACGATCGTCAATCTCGGAACGGGTCCATTCGTCGAATACAGCGACGACAGTGGCGGCACGGGACCGCGGTTTCTACAGTCACCACCGCTTCCGCCACTCGGAGGCTTCGAGGCGGATTCTCGGGTGGCGCCCGGTCCACCGGCGACGGCACACTGGACGGGCGCCTGGAACGCCACGACACAGGCCCCCGGCGGAGCACTCCTGTACCGGCCGCCCGCCGCGACGCCAACGAGTTCGACCAGCACGACGAGTTCGTCCGTCCCGGCGATGTCGAGCACCAGCCTACGCGCAACGAGCACAACCGCGCTGACTATCTCGACCACCACTTCCAGCACATCGAGCACCACGATCGGCACGACGCCGACGAGCGCCGGTACCGCCACCACGTCGACGACTACGCGCACTCGCTCGTGCGGCGATCCCAACGAGGACGAGCGACTGACGGCCACCGACGCGCTGATCGTCCTGCGGGCGTCGGTGGGCTCGTCAGCTTGCGCGGCATGCGTCTGTGATGTGGACGGGTCGGGAACGGTCACGACGACGGATGCCCTGATCGTGCTTCGACTTGCAGTCGGCTTGCCGGGGCCGCGGTCCTGCCCTGTTTCTTGCGTCTGAAGCCTTTCGATCTGTTCACGCCAAGTGACAGCCCTCGGCGCTGTCGACCGAACGTGACGAGCCGCATCTTCATCGGCCCTGCGTCGTTGTACGCCTCGATTTCTGCCGACATGCGGCCTCGCATGTAACCGAGCTCCCGGGCGAGCGTATGCACATCCCGGGAGCGGGTCCGCAGGAGTTCGGGCCCGGGGGAGGCAACCATGAACCGTGCCGTCGCCGCTGCGCTCGCCGCAGCGCTCACTGTCGGCGTGCCCGCGCTCGGGCAGGCCAACGACCTCACCACCAGCTTCGAATTCACGGATCTTTCCGGCTCATTTGCGCTCGGAACTGCACCCAAACGAGCGACGTTTGTCGGCGGGGAGGCAAAAGTCGTCGGAATCCCGGGGCTCTACCACACGGGCATGCACTCGTGGATGGTCGATGCAGGCGCGACTGCAACGATTTCTTTCGAGACGCCAGCCGAATCGGTCGACCTGTGGTTCCGCCACCAAAACGCTTCCGGCTCGAGCACACTGACGCTCGTTGACACCGGAGAGGCGCCCATCGCCAGCTTTCAAGGAACCACGGGGTTTCAGCACGTCGTGTTCTCCGTCGGCTCTGGATCGCCGATTGCGCGCATCGAGGTGCGAAACGACTCGGCGACCGGCTATGTCGCCGTCGACGACTTTACGTTCTGCGCCCAAGCGGCAAGCGGCCCCCTGAGCGACCCGATTCCCGAGTCTATTGCGCCGGGAACCGTAGGGATAACCCTCGAGACCCTTGCGACCGGACTCGTCGCGCCCAATTGGGGAACTTCGGCACCGGGACTTCCCGGACGCCTGTTCGTCACCGACCAGCCCGGCACGCTCTGGTCGATCGATCTGACAACAGGAGAAAAGTTCGTCTTCCTCGATGTGTCGTCCCTGCTCGTCCCGCTCGGAATCAGCGGGCCGGGAAGTTTCGATGAACGCGGCCTGCTCGGGGTGGCATTCGCGCCCGACTATCAAACCAGCGGCCTCCTTTATACGTATACGTCCGAGCCGGTTTCGGGACCGGCCGACTTCAGTACGATGCCGGCGGGACAGACGGCCAACCATCAAAGCGTCCTGCGCGAGTGGCGCGTTGCGAACCCATCGGACCCCTCGGCCAGCGTCGATCCGGCTTCCACGCGGATTTTGCTTCGGATCGACGAGCCGCAGTTCAACCACGACGGTGGCGCCCTTGGCTTCGGGCCGGACGGCCTGCTCTACGTCTCGCTCGGCGACGGGGGAAACGCCGACGATGTGGGAACAGGTCACAGCGCCGGTGGCAACGGCCAAGACCCCGGAAACGTCCTCGGCACCCTTCTTAGGATCGATCCTTTCGGCTCGAACTCCGCGAACGGCCAATACAGTGTGCCGGCAGACAATCCGCTCGCCGGCACCCCAGGCATCGTGGCCGAGATCTTCGCTTTCGGGCTGCGCAATCCCTTTCGGTTCTCGTTCGACCGCGTAACCGGCCAGCTCTACCTGGCCGACGTCGGGCAGAACAACGTCGAAGAGATCGACGTCCTCGCCCCCGGCGGCAACTACGGCTGGCCGCTCAAGGAAGGTTCGTTCTTCTTCGATCCGGCGAGCTCAGGCGTAACGAACATCGATCCCGGCGTCCCGGCCGGCCTGATCGACCCAATCGCCGAGTACGACCATGACGAGGGAACCGCCGTCATCGGTGGATTCGTCTACCGCGGCACCGACATTCCAGCGCTCGACGGCCGGTACGTCTTCGGTGACTTCAGCCGGTCGTTCACGACTCCCGGAGGTCGCCTCTTTTATCTCGACGCGAGCGGCCAGATTCGCGAACTCGTTCCGGGCGGCCTCGGTGCTTTCTTGCTGGGAATGGGACAAGACGCCGATGGCGAGCTCTACGCGATGGTCAACCAGACCGGCACACCGTTTGGAACCAGCGGTGCCGTCGTGCGACTTCGCCCGCTCGATACGCTCTGCGGCAGCACACCGGAGCCGGCTGCAAGCTGCCGGCAAGCAGCCGCCGGAAAATCTGCGCTGTTAATCGCAGACAAAGCCGACCCCAAGCGGGATCGAATCGCTTGGGCATGGCCCCAAGGCGCAGCCACCGCCGCCTCCGATTTCGCCAACCCGGTCGCGGGACTTGGCAGCTTTCGCCTGTGTATCTACGACGAGTCTCAACAGCCACAGCCCATCGAGGTCTTGGACGTCCCGCCCGGCGGTATGTGCGGCGGTTCCTCCTGCTGGAAGCAGATCGTCGCAAAGAAGATGGGCGCGGGTTTTCGCTATCGCGATCTAGCCGGAACGGTCTCTGGGGTTCGGCGGGTGGTCCTGCGGGCGGGCACCGCCGGCTCGGCTCTCGTTCGTCTCAAGGCGAAAGGAACCAATCTGACGGTACCCAAGCTGCCGCTTTCGGGCTCCGTGACCGTCCAACTGCTGGTGGACGACGGCTCGGTGACGCGTTGCTGGCAAACGGTCTATCCGACTCCGATTCGCAACAAGTCGACGCGTTACAAGGCGAAGGGACCCTGAGGCGCGGCGGACCCGG
>CAZQYE010000180.1:0-4812 GCA_964597375.1 uncultured Myxococcales bacterium | reverse complement strand
ACAACGATGTCTTCGACGATCACGGCCACGGTACGCACGTCGCCGGCATCGCGGCGGCTACGACGGACAACGGCCTGGGAATCGCCGGAGTCGCGTGGGGCGGGCGAGTCATGGCGGTGCGAGGTCTCGGGACGGATGGAACCGGAGGGACCGACGATCTCGGGCGCGCGATTCTGTACGCGGCCGAGAACGGTGCCGACGTCATCAACAACAGTTGGGGAGGTTTCGGCTTTGCTCCGGAGTTGTTCGACATCGTCGAGACGGCCACGTCCCTTGGGGCGGTGGTCGTATCGGCGGCGGGGAACGAAGGCCGCGAGATTTCCTTTCCACTTTGGCTCCCGGCCGGCCATCCGAGCGGGCTCACGGTGACTTCGATCGATCCGGATGGATCCGTGTCGTCGTTCAGCAATTACGGTTCGGTCGTTTCGATCGCAGCCCCGGGCCGAGACGTCCTGTCCCTACGCTCGTCCGGTGAGAGTGCTTTCTCCTCGGATGCGCGCGTGGGAAAGGATTATCTGCGCCTGAGCGGTACGAGCATGTCGACGCCGCACGTTTCGGGTGCCGCGGCGCTGTTGATGGCAGCCGATCCGCTGCTGTCGCCGGCCGAGGTTCGGTGGCATCTCGAGCTGGGCGCCGACCAGCCCGGGGCGCCCGGCTACGAAGGGGAGCCGTTCAACCCGACGTTCGGTTGGGGGCGTCTCGATGCGGCGGCGGCCTTTGCAACGCCACCGGTTACGACGCGCCTGACGGCGCCGAAGATCACCGATTGGCACGCGTTTCAGGAACAGCGAACCATTCCTGGAAAACCCGGCTCGGTATTGTTTACGACGCCGGATCCGGTGCCATGGACCGTAACGACCCCGCCGGGCATCGTCCCGGATACTCCTTCGGGCGCCGGAGCGGCGCCTATTCCTCTTTCCATCGATGCCCGCTCGCTTGCTCCGGGCACCTATGCGGGCGACGTGGTCGTGTCGGCACCGAGCGCCGTAGACGGGGGAGACGCCTTCGCGACCGTACTCCACGTGCACGAGGACCTGCGGGCCGTGCCCCCGGTTCTCGTCGACGACCAGGGAACGGGCGCTCTCGCTCGCCACGCTCCGGCGGCGGCGAGTAATGGTACGTCTGTTCTGGTTGCGTGGGTCCAGTCCGGTGTGGGGCTCAAGTACGCGATGGTCTGGAGCGACGGCTCTGTCTCGGCGCCCGTCGTCATCGACTCCTCGGTTGCGAGGGAGCAGTTTGTCGCCAGCGATGGCCGAGACTACCTACTTGCCTGGTTGATCGAGGATCAGTCGGGTAATCGACCGGCGCAAGCGATCCGGTTCGCTCGCGTGCGAGCGGACGGCGATCTCGCCGATACGACCCCCGTCGAAGTACTTCGTGTGCCAGTCAGCCTTGCCCGTTTTCCGGCGATCGCCGGAGTGGGCTTCGACGGGGACAGGTACTGGATCGCCTACCAAGACGATCGCTACAGTGGCAAAGGCCGCTCGACGCTTTTTCTGATCGGCGTGAATGCGGACGGGTCGTTTCAGCGTCGCCGGAAGATCGAGCGACTCTCGAGCCTCGTGATGAGTCGCTTTGCGTGTGCTCCAAGTCGCTGCATGTTCATGTGGATGCAGTGGCGCGCCGAGGCCACGGAGCCTGTGACATTGAAACTCATTCGCAGCATTTACAGCCTGCCGGTGGCCGGCGGGGCGGTCGTTGGAGGACCAACGAAAGTTGCAACGGATGCTTACGGCCTGTTTGGCCTGGCGACGGACGGCAACGAGTTCATGGGAATCAGCCGCCGTGACGTCTACTGTGACTACGGAGATTTTTGCCGCACCGAAGTCCTCGGTATTCGTGTCGACTCGGAAGGTAATCCCGTCGATGCATCGCCCATCGAGATCAGTAATGCCCCCGATCCCGACCGCGTCTACCCATGGACTGGCGGCGTCGCATCCGACGGCGGTGATTGGATCGTGAGTTATCAGGCAACAGCGACCAACGACTCGCCGTTCGAAGACGGCAGTTACTTGTTCGTGAATCGAATCGACGCGACCGGACAGACTGCCGCGACCGAGTATCTTGGATACCTGGTCGACAGCAATGGGCGCGCCTCGCAGTCGCGCGTTGCTGCCACAGCCCTGGGGCCCGTTGTCGTGTGGGAAGACGGGGCGGGGGAGGTGCTTGATCCAAGCGACATCACTGCTCATCCGGACTTCCGCGCCCTGAAGGCGCAGCTCGTGTTTTTACACGGCCCGGGTTCCGAGTACCCGCCTGCGGAGATTACCGCGATCGGCCCTCGCTTCCTCGAAGAGGGGGAGCTGCTCCGGTTTCGCGTGGTTGCATCCGGCCTCGATCCGGCGAGCCTCGTATTGAGCGCTACGAATCTGCCGCCCGGTGCGACCTTCGATCCGGCCACGGGAATTTTCGCTTGGCGCCCCGAGGGAAACCAGGCGGGCGAGTATCCTGGAACGCTCTTTCAGGCCACGGCGGTCGATGGGTCGCTGAGCGAGTCGGTGGACTTTTCCGTTGCAGAACGCATCCCTAGTGCGTCCGGACGCGTCGTGTTCCAAGACGGATCGGCGTTTTCAGGCGCCATGCTCCAGGTTCGGGGTACCGCCGATCGGCGCGTGACGATTGCAACGGGGGATGGGGGAACCTACCGCATCGACCGCACCGTTGCGGGAAAGCGCTTGAAGATCCGGCTCGCAAAACCGACGCGGAAGCTCTATCGCACCACTCCTAGTTCCATCCGTGTGACTGCTTCGCCGGGGGATATGGTGCTTCCCGATCTCGTCGTGCGGGCGAAGTAGCACGCCCGGCCGGGCGGTGGCGCCCGCAGGCGATGAGATCGGCGACAGCGTCTGCAATCCGCCCGGCGCAGCGCTTGGTCGCGCGGACCTGTCCATGAAATGGAATCGGGGGTAGGCTCGCGCCATGACGCGCGCGCGGCTCGTTGGATTTACGCTGGTTGGAGCGTTGGTCGCGGCTGCCATCGTAGTGTGGTGGTCGATTCTTCCAGGACTGTTGGGTCCGTACTGGCGGTTGCCCCAGGCACCCGAGTGCCAAATCTTCCGCGACGGGATCGTGCTGACGATGGATCCGGCCGGTACGGTGGCCGAGGCGGTCGGAGTGCGACGCGGCCGGATCGTTGCAGTCGGCGCCGCCGGCGATGTCGAGCGCGCAATGCCTTGTGCTGCCGTGGTCGAGTCACTCGACGGAGGTGCACTGCTTCCGGGATTCATCGAAGCGCACGGCCACTTTCCCGGTGCCGGTCTCGATGCGGTTGCCGCCGACCTGAGCGCTCCGCCGATAGGCGACGTAACGACGATCGCCGCACTTCTCGACCGAATGCGTACGAGGATGCTCCGGGGTTCGTCGCGCGGCTGGGTGTTCGGCTACGGATACGACGACACGCTCTTGGCCGAGCGCCGGCACCCCACCCGCGAAGAGCTCGATTCCGTATCGAGCGAGCGGCCGATTTTCGTGCTGCACGTATCGGGACATATGGGAGTCGCCAACTCGGCGGCCCTGGCCGAGCTGGGGATCGGCCCGCAGACGCAGTCTCCGGCGGGGGGCGAAATCGTCCGCGATCCCAAGACCGGGCGCGCCACCGGGCTGCTTCGCGAGACTGCCGTCTATCCGGCGCGCAGGCGGGCACTCGATTTTTCGATGGGCGAGCAGCTCGCGATTCTCAGGCGGGCCACCGATCTGTACGTGCGTGCCGGAGTGACGACGGTTGAAAACGGCCTGGCCAGCGCAGATCAGATGCGAGCGCTTGCGCGTGCGGTGGCCTTCGATGTGCTTCCGCTGCGTGTCGTCGTATGGCCTTCGCTGGAGGCGCACGAGGCCCTCGAGCGTGGCGAGCTCAATCTGCGAGAGAGTCCGCGATTCACGGTGGGGGCGACGAAGATCATCGCCGACGGATCGATCCAGGGCTACACCGCCTACTTGTCGCAACCGTATTACGTCCAGCCTGAGGGTACCCGCAGAGATGGAGAGCCGTGGCGGGGCTATCCCACGATCGACAAGGAGACGCTCGAGCGAGAGATCACGATGCTCTATGAGGAAGGCAGCCAAGTCGCCGTGCATGCAAACGGAGATGCGGCGATCGATATGGTTCTCGAGGCTGTTGCCCGCGCACGCCGGCAGGTTCCCGTAAACGACGCCAGAACGATCCTCGTACACGCTCAGATGATGCGTCCCGACCAGATCCGCCGAGCGCTATCTTTGGACGTGACACCGAGTTTTTTCGTTGCACACACGTGGTACTGGGGGGATCGCCACCACGACGTCTTTCTCGGTCCGGAGCGTGCAAACCGGATCAGCCCACTGGCTAGCGCCGATGCCGCGGGTCTGCGGTATGCGATTCATTTGGACACGCCGGTCGTTCCAATCAACCCGTTGCTTCTTGCCTGGTCCGCCGTCGAGCGCCGAACCCGCAGTGGCCGAATCCTCGGACCGCACGAGCGAGTGGGAGTCGATCGTGCACTGCGGGCGGTGACGATCGACGCCGCTTGGCAACTTCGAATCGAAGATCGCGTTGGTTCGATCGAGGTTGGAAAACTGGCGGACTTCGTCCTGCTCGACACCGATCCGCGATCGTCTCCTCATGGGCTTCGCGAGCGACGGGTGCTCGGCGTGTGGGTCGGCGGCAGGCGGGTGCTCGACCTCCGAGACGAAATGGGTTGGAATCGGTCGGCTGCCCGAAACCGCAAGCAGGTGCCGACACCGGCGAGCGGTTTGGTTGTTTCCGAGTAATTCGATGTCGTTGTCGCGTGTACTCGAACCCGAAGTCATGGACAGCCTTGCCGAGGCGCGCGATTACGA
>CAZQYE010000179.1:0-4829 GCA_964597375.1 uncultured Myxococcales bacterium | reverse complement strand
CGGACGTTCCCGTGTACGCCCACAAGACGACGGCACGATACATCGACCGGGTGGTGAGCGTGGTACGGCCGATCATCGGCGTGCGCAGCATGCGTATGTTCGGCACCTATCTCGACGATGCCGCGCGCGTGAACGCGGGAATCGGGCTCAGGCTCGGCATCGACGAGCACCACACGGTCGGTGTGATTCGCCCCACTCGCGTATTCGAGGACGAGCTCGAAGACGAGGTCGCGGGCATCCGTTTTCGCTTGGTCTCGGCCCCGGGAGAAACGAACGACCAGTTGTTCGTTTGGCTGCCCGACGACCGCGTCGTGCTGCCCGGCGACAACATCTACAAGACGTTCCCGAATCTCTACACGATTCGCGGGACCCCGTATCGCGACGTGTCGAAGTGGGTCGAGAGCCTCGATGAGATCCGCGCGTTGCGACCCGACTACCTGGTTCCGAGCCACACTGGGCCGATCGCCGGGGCCGAGCGCATCGAGCGTACCCTGAGAGACTATCGCGACGCGATCCAGTACGTGCACGATCAGACGATTCGCGGAATGAACCAGGGCCGAACGCCCGATGAGCTTGCTGCGACCATCAAGCTACCGCCCCATCTTGCTCGTTCTCCGTATCTGGCCGAGTTCTACGGCACCGTCGCCTGGTCGGTTCGGTCGGTGTTCGACGGCAATCTCGGCTGGTTCGACGGCAACCCGACACGTCTCGACCCGCTGGCGCCGCTCGAGCGCGCCAAGCGCATGGCCGAGCTTGCGGGCGGCCGCGACCGCCTGCTCGCGCAGGCGCGTGATGCGGCCCGGCAGCGCGATTGGCGCTGGGTGCTCGAGCTCACCGACCATCTGCTGCAGCTCGATCGCGAAGACGAGCGAGCCAAGAAGCTGCGAATCGCGGCACTCGAAGCGCTCGGCGGCCAGGCGGCCAACCCGAACGCCCGCCACTACTACCTGACGCGAGCGGCCGAACTGGCCGGGCGGATCGAGATCGCGCCGCGGCCTGCCAAGCCGCTGCCCGAAATGGTTCACGAGTTTCCGCTGGAAAACTTCTTCCGGGCCATGGCCGTCAATCTCGACCCCGTCGCCAGCGCCGACCTCGATCAACGGGTCGGGTTCGTGTTTCCGGACACCGGAGAGGCGTTCACGATCCACGTGCGCCGGGGTGTAGCCGAGATCCAGGACCGCCTGGCGGACGACCTGGACATGAAAGCAACCGTCGACTCGAAGGTGTTCAAGGAAATGCTGGCCGAACTGCGAAACCCGGCGTGGACGATCGCCCACGACTTCGACGTCGAGGGCGGCAAGCTCGCCTTCACGAAGTTCATGAGCCTCTTCCGCCCACCCTCTTGACAGGGATAAGCACCTTTTCCAAGTGGTTGAAAAATAAGGAAACGGGAGTGGATTTCGCGGGGGTTCGCCCGATTCACCGCAGGTCCCGGAGGACGGTGACCGGGGTCCACTCGGGCGGCGGAGGATCCGATTCGAGGCGCTTGCAGCGCGCGATCATCACCGCGGCCGGACCGTCGTCCGGACAGGCCTCGAGCGCCCGCTCGAAGCAGCGGCGCGCCTCGGCCCAGTTGCGCGCGCGGTAGGCGGCCAGTCCCGCTCCGTAGTGCTCGAAGCGCGGAGCATACGTTTCGAACTCCGAGGGATCGCCGAGAACTTCGAACACCCGCAGCCGGTTGCGCTCGATCTCCACGGCGACCATGTCGATCTCGCGCGCGAGCACGCCGCCCCGCGCGGCCGTAACCGTCTCCTCGGTGGCAACGACGGCAACCCCGACGGCCGCCGCAAAGCGCGCCAGCTCGCTCGCCAGATCGAGCGGCGGGCCGACCGCAACGAATCCCGTGTCCGCGCCCTCGCCCGCAACCGCGAGCGACACGGTCCCGGTCGCCACGCCGCAGGTCAGCTCGACCGCACCGCCGGCAGCGTCCCTTGCCGCCTCGACGGCCTGAAGCGCATGGCGGCAAGCGCGCACATGGTGATCGCGCTGGTCGAAGGGCGCGTTCCACAAGACCAGCAGCTCGCCCGCAAGCCCCAGAACGGTTCCCGCCCGCGCCCGCGCCGCGTCGGCGGCCGCCGCCAGCGCTCGAGCGGCCCCGTCCGCGGCAGACCCGCTCGCACTCGCCTGAGTGCGGGCCACCCTGCCGGAGCCATCCTCGCCGGCGCCGTAGTCGGCTCCGGTCAGGCCGCTCCCTGCCGTCCCGGCCACGCGCACGTGGCCGGCCCCCACCGTCACTTCCCGTCGCCCGCTTGCCGCCGCGAGCAGGTCCGGCTGCTCGCGCAAGAGCCGGGCGATGTCCGCGCGGAGCTGACGCCTTAGCCCCTCCTCGATCGCCCGGCGTCGTTTCCTTCTTTCAAAGTAGCCGATCGCCACTGCCGTCGTATCCCAGAGAAGAGAAACGCCGGGACTTGGCAGGTGCAAACCGAGCGGCGTAGGCTTGCCCAGCACGACCCCGCGACGATCGGTGCGCCCGGCGGCGGGCCGAGTCGGATCGAACGGGACCGGCCCAGGAGGAACCCGATGAACGCAGCACAACTACTCGTCCGCTGTCTCGAAAACGAAGGCGTCACGACCGTGTTCGGCATTCCCGGCGAGGAAAATCTCGACGTGATGGACGCTCTGCTCGACAGTTCCATCCGCTTCGTCACCACCCGGCACGAGCAGGGCGCCGCGTTCATGGCGGACGTCTACGGCCGGCTCACCGGACGTGCCGGCGTGTGTCTGTCCACCCTCGGCCCGGGTGCGACCAACCTCGTCACCGGCGTCGCCGATGCGAACATGGACGGAGCACCGATCGTCGCCATTGCCGGACAGGCCGCCACCACGCGCCTGCACAAGGAGAGCCACCAGGTGCTCGACCTCGTCGACTTGTTCCAACCGATCTCGAAGTACGCCACGCAGATCCTCGAGCCGGAGATCACCCCCGAAGTCGTGCGCAAGGCATTCAAGGTCGCCGAAGCGGAAAAGCCCGGCGCCAGCTTCATCGACTTCCCTGAAAACATCGCCGGCGCGACGGTCGACGACAAGGAGCCGCTACGCGCTCAGAAACCGAAGCCCCCGGCGCCACCGGCCGAAAAGGTCGCCGAAGCGGTGCGCCTGCTCTCAGGCGCGCGCTTTCCGATGATTCTAGCCGGCCACGGCGTGATTCGGGCCGGCGCATCGGACCAGCTCGTGCGTTTGGCCGAGCGATTGTCGATTCCCGTCACCACGACGTTCATGGCCAAGGGTGCGATCCCGTTTTCGCACGAGCTGTCGCTCGGCGCCGCGGGCTTGCAGTCGAAGGACTATGTCTCGTGCGGTTTCGATCGTGCCGATGTGATCGTCGCGGTCGGTTACGACCTGGTCGAGTACCATCCCCACCTCTGGAACCCGGACAAGGACCGCACGATCATCCACGTCGACGCCCGGCCGGCCGAGGTCGACGAACACTACATCGTCGCCGTGGGCGTCGTCGGCGACATCGCGGCCTCTCTCGAAGCAATCGCCGCCCAAGCGACTCCGCGCTCGAGCAACGACGCCGCCGGACTGCGCCGCGCCATCGTTGCCGAGACCGAGCGCGATGCCGGCGATGACGGCTTCCCGGTCAAGCCCCAGCGCATCATCGCCGACCTGCGCAGAGCGCTTGCACCCGAGGACATCGTGATCAGCGACGTCGGCGCGCACAAGATGTGGATGGCGCGCATGTACCGTGCCGAGCGCCCCAACACCTGCCTAATCTCGAACGGGTTCGCGGCCATGGGAATCGCCGTTCCTGGAGCAATCGCGGCCAAACTCGTTCATCCCGATCGCGGGGTGGTCGCCGTCACCGGGGATGCCGGATTCCTGATGAACTCACAGGAAATCGAGACCGCCGTACGCGTCGGCACACCGATCGTGGTCTTGATCTGGAACGACAACGGCTACGGCCTCATCGAATGGAAGCAACGTCTGACCTTCGGTCGCGAGAGCCACGTGCACTTCGGCAACCCTGACTTCGTCGAGTACGCCCGCAGCTTCGGCGCCCGCGGGCGGCGGATCGAGCGTGCCGCCGACCTGCTCCCCGCGCTCAAGGAAGCGCTCGAGGCACCGGCCGTAACGCTGATCGACTGCCCGGTCGACTATTCGGAGAACGTCAAGCTGACCGAACGGCTCGGCGAGCTCGTCTGCCCGATCTGAGCCGGCCGGGCCGCCTGCATTTTTTTGGTCTGGCGAGGCGCCTGTCTTCGTGTCATCCTAGCCTGGGCATGGACGAGGAGGGCGTCAAGCCATGACACCGGCGCGCCGCCGCGCGGTGGTCGCGGTTTCGGTCGCCGTCGAGGGCGGGCTGGGGGTGCTCGCCGTCGCCGTCGGGGTGGCGACCGGCTACCCGCCGTGGTCGACCCTCACTTGGAACCTGAGCGGGGCTCTTACGGGCGCCGCGGCAGCCGTGCCGATGCTCGTCTTCTTCGCCCTACTATGGCGGACGCGCCGCAGCCCCGTCGCATCGATCCGAAACGAACTCGAGCGGCGCATCCTGCCGCTTTTCCGAGAGTGCTCCTTGGTCGAGCTGGCGGCGGTCTGCATTGCCGCGGGAGCCGGGGAGGAACTGCTTTTCCGCGGCCTCGTCCAAGGGGGTCTGACCTCGACGCTCGGCGACGGCGGCGCGCTCGTCGTCGCCAGCGTCCTGTTCGCACTCGCCCATCCGATCACGACCCTGTATTCGATTGTCGCGGGCCTGCTCGGCACCTACTTGGGATGGCTTTGGCTCTGGTGCGGCAACCTACTGGCGCCCATCGTCGCGCACAGCCTCTACGACTTCGTCGGCCTCGCCTTCGTCGTTCGCCGCAGCGGCCCAGCATGAAGCCTCAACC
>CAZQYE010000178.1:236-4939 GCA_964597375.1 uncultured Myxococcales bacterium | reverse complement strand
TACCTAGAGAGGGACGTGCGGCAAGTGCTGAACGTCCAGGACCTTGGGGCGTTCCAGCGGTTTCTCCAGCTCTGCGCCGGGCGTGTGGGACAGCTACTCAACGTATCCTCGCTGGCCACCGATGCCGGGATCAGCCGGGGCACCGCCGAGTCGTGGTTGTCCGTGCTGCAGGCCAGCCAAGTCGTCTATCTTGCGCGACCGTGGTTCACCAACCTAGCCAAGCGTCTGATCAAGACGCCAAAGCTGTATTTCTGTGACTGCGGTCTGGCGGGATGGCTGGTGGGCATACGACGCCGGGAACATCTGACCGCACATCCCCTACGCGGCGCGCTGTTTGAAAACTGGGCCATGACCGAACTGCTCAAGGCCCGCCTGAACCAGGGACTGCGGCCCGATCTACATTTCCTGCGGGACAAGGCAGGTCACGAAATCGATGCGATCATCGAGGCTGCGCCGGGAACGTTGCAGGCCGTGGAGATCAAGGCCGGCGCCACGGTGGCTCGGGATTTCTTTGCTGGGCTCGAGTATTGGCGCAAACGGCTGGACAAGCAGACCATCCACTCGTGGCTGATCTACGGCGGCACCGAGTCGCAGCGACGCGCCGGCACGACCGTCCTACCGTGGAGGAAGTTGGACCCGTTGTTGCAGGTGCTCGGGAGCGACGCGTGAAACGCGAACTCGACACTCTTCACCACGCCGCCGGCTACAGCTCGCTCGGGTGCTCGAGCAAATACTTGAGCCGCTCGAGCCCGCGGGCGCAGTAAAAGCCGTCTTCGATGCGCTCGTCGTAGGTGTACTTGAGCTCGAAGACCTCGCGCACTTCGATCTTGTCCTCGCCGACCACGACCGGCGCACGGTGGAGCCGGCCCATCACGACGAAGATTGGAATCGTGCCGTACTCGTAGTTGTGGTGGTAGCAGGCGTCGATGCCGACGCTTCCCAAGTTGGCGACGAACACCGAGGCGAACATCGGATCGTTGGCGATCATCGATGCCGGGACCAGGTTCCAATGGTTGAGGCGCCGGGCCATGCGGGTGAGCCAGCCGAGCAGCCAGGGCGGGAGCTTGAGCAGCAGCTTGATCTCCTTGTCGGTGGCCGACTCGCGGCCGGCGCGGCCGCCGGCGAGAATGTCGTAGATGCCGTCGATCATCTGCTCGAGCGTCTCGGACGGCTCGAAGCGGCGCTTGCAGGTAAAGATCGGCGCGTTCTCGGCCATGCTCTGCTTGGCGCTCATCGAGATCCAGATCCCGCGCCGCTGGTACAGGCGCCCGCCGGCAACGAACCGATTGAGCCGGGGGCGCTCGTCGAACACGCGCGCTAGCGCCCGCAGCACCAAGTGGAACAACGTCGCCTGCCGGTCTTGCGGGCGGCTTTCGTTGAGCCGCGCAAGGAAGTCGATTGCCGGTCGCGCGTCGATCTGCTGCTTGCACAGGACGAACGACTCGGTCCGGGTCGGCATCAAGAACGGCATGATCCGGCGTACCGGATGGACGCCGGGAACCAAATCCGCGTCAGGCCTTGGCAGTACGAACACGTCGCTCTCTCCGCAAGTCGTCGGCCCAGCGCTCGGCGTTGCGCAGCGCAAGGGCGACGATCGTCTCCATTGGGTTGACGCCTACGGGCGAGGGAATCGCGCTGGCATCGGCCACGACCAAGCCGCCGGTGTCGTGCAGGCGGCCGGCAGCGTCGCACGCTCCCGAGGCGGTGCTCTGCGACATCCGGCAACTGCTCATGATGTGCACGGTCATCAGCTCGATGTCGTCTTTCATGTGGCCGCGTGCATCGATTCGGTCGAGGTCATCCTTCGATTCGATCTCGGGCAAGTGCCCGAACGGAAGCAGCACCGACCGGGCGCCGGCTGCAAACATCAGCTCGGCGACCAGGCGCACGCCGCGGTGAATGCGCTCGACGTCGCGATCGGAAAGACGAAATCGCATCCACGGCATGCGGTCGGGACCGAGCGTAACGCGCCCTTCGCCGCTGTCTTCGATCAGGCATGCCGCCGTGAGCATGTGATTGTACAGCTCCATGCGCCGGCCGTGGTCGCGGCCGAAGCCGGGAATCCCGGTGGCGAGCAGGCCGGGCGGCACGGCGGCGTAGCCGATCAAGATTCCCTCTTCGAGAAAGTCGTGGATCTGGTGGGCCTGGTGGGCGCCGCGCCACGGGTCGATTCGTTCGTCGAAGACGCCGACGACCTTGGCGTTTGGGTGAACGTGCAGGTTGCGGCCGATGGCGCGGTGGCGAATGCGGCTGCGCAGCAAGATGCCGGGCGTGTGGCGCGCGCCGGCGGCGAGCACCACCAAGCGCGCCCTGGCTTCGAAGCGCCCGTAGGTGCGGCCGCGCTCGTCGACGAAGCGGCCGCGCACGCCGACGGCCCTGCCGCGGCGCATGAGAAGGCGCGTCGCCCGCGCGTGCGTGACCAGGCGGGCGCCGGCGGCCAGTGCCCGGGGGACCTCGGTCACCAGCATCGACTGCTTGGCGCCGGTCGGGCAGCCGAGCCCGCAGTTGTTCAGGCCCACGCAGCGGCGCATGTTGCGCGGGTTCTCCTTGACCTGCCAGCCGAGCTTGCGCGCTCCCTCGACGAACAACTGGTCGTTGCGCCCGAGGGTGTCGCTGTTTTGGTACTCCACGTGCAAGATGCGCTCGGCCTCCTCGAAGTACGGCCGCATCGAGCGCGGATCGGTACCATCGAGCCGCAGCTCGCGACTCCAGTGCTCGAGCACGCGCTCGGGCGTGCGCCAGCACATTCCGCCGTTGATCACGGTGGATCCCCCCACGCAGCGTCCTTCGGCGAACAGGATCGGCGGCTTGCCGAGAATGGCCGATGTCCCAGCGTCGCGATAGAGGCGCTGCGAGGAACGCACGACGTCGGTGGTAAAGCTCGGCGTGCGGTGCAGGCCGCCTTCTTCGAGCATCAGCACGTCGAAGCCGGCGTCGCGAAGGCGCGCCGCCGCCGTGGCTCCACCGGCACCGGTGCCGACGACGACCACATCGGCGCTGTAGCGGCGGACCACGGTACGCGGCCCCATCTGCAACCCGTTTTCGACGTTGGGATAGCGAATCGTGTGCTCGGGCGGCGGCACGACGGCGGCCGCCGGATCGGCCGGTGTCACCGTCCCGTTCCTCCGGCCGCATTGCGCGGATTGGCGAGCTGCTCGGGCATCTCGAGAAGCCGCCCGCGCCGCTGCGTGAGCTCCTCGGCGCGCTTTTGCCACTCCACGCCGAGCGCCCCCAAGACCTCGGGACGCTCATAAAAGGCAATCAGCACGAGGGCGCGCAGGCCGACGACCGTCGTCGAAAGCGGCGGCCGCGCGTGCAGCAGGCGCGCGAGGTAAGCGGCGGCATCGACCTCGTCGAGCGAAGAAAAGCGCCGCGGGCCGAAACCGAAAAACAGCGGACACCACTCGATGAGCCACAGTCCAACGGGGAGCCCGAGCCGTGCCGGCGCCGGCATGTAAGGAACGAAGCTCAGGCACGCCCGCATGACGACGTCGTTCGACGGCCGCACGTACTTCTCGCCGCGCGGGCGGACCACCCGCACGACGGCCCGGAGCGTCCGCAGGGTGCGCCCCCCAAAGCCGGCGGGCAGCTCTCTCAGGCTCGCTCCTCTCGAGAAAGGCACGGGCCGAGAATAGTGAAGGCCCGCGCCAGCGTCCACACCCAAAAACGCGGTTTACCCGGTTGGGGGTCGCCGGCGGCTCCGCGGGCCACGTGCAGAGTTTCCACCGAATCGTTGACAAACAACTTACGGATAATGTAAATGGCAACTGTCACCATGGCCGACCACGCAGAGGATCCGGGCCTTGCGCCCGCCAGCGCCCCCGTGCCCGAGCAGCCGGCAGGGCGAAGAAGGCGCCGCCGCCGCACGCAGGCCGAGCGCAGCGCGGCCACCCGCGAAAAAGTCATCACGGCTGCAACCGAGTGCATCGCCGAGCTGGGCTACGCCGCGGCGACGATGACCCGGATCGCCGAGCGAGCCGGGGTGAGCTGGGGCGCCATGCAGCATCAGTTCGGGGACAAGGACGCGATCATCGACGCGGTGGTCGAGCGCAGCCTCAAGGGGTTCGTCGCCAGCATGCGCGGCCTGCGCCGGGCCGAGCCCATCCTCGAGGATCGAGTGCGCGCGTTCACCGAGCGTGCCTGGCAGAACTTTCAGGGACCCGGATTCAAAGCGGTCCTCAACATCGTCTTGCAGCGGCGCGACAAGGTCGAGCGAATCGCATCGGTGCTCGGCGATGAGTGGAGCGAGATCTTCGGCGATCTCGGCCTGAGCGCCGAGCAACTGTTCGCGGCGCAGAGAGTCGCCTTCGTCATGCTCGCGGGCATTGCGACCGAGTCCGTTTTGATTCCAGGGGCGCCCGATACGCGCATGCACTTCGACATCCTCGAGCGGGCGCTCATCGGCATGCTGAGCGGCGGCAGTGCAAGCGGCCGCTGACCATGGCGCCGCTGGCAAGCAAGCCTGCGGCCGGCCGGTGCCGGGGAGCAACGAGAGCAATGGCGCTGCGGAGCGGGTTCCAGACGCACCAATGGCAGCCGATGCGGCCCACCGGTGTGCGCGCTGCCAGCGGCCGGTCGTGCTTACGCGCGGTTACGCCGGGCCCATCGCGGAGGCGGACGCAGAAAGCATCGAAGCTAGCCGGCCGGTCAAGCGGCGTCGAGCACCGACCAGCGTAAAAGCAGACGGCGCGCATGCAGAACAC
>CAZQYE010000178.1:0-226 GCA_964597375.1 uncultured Myxococcales bacterium | reverse complement strand
TGCTGAGCGGCGGCAGTGCAAGCGGCCGCTGACCATGGCGCACAGCGCAAGCACTGAGCAACGCGACAGCGACGGACGACAAGCAAGCGGGAGAACAGGGACATGGCCGACTACGACGCGATCATCATTGGCGCAGGACACAACGGACTGGCCGCCGGCGGCGAGCTTGCTCGCAACGGACTCAAGGTCGCCTGCCTCGAGCAGACCAACGAGCCGGGCGGGATGG
>CAZQYE010000177.1:0-4971 GCA_964597375.1 uncultured Myxococcales bacterium | reverse complement strand
AGCCCGCCCGGGGCAGTTGCTCCATGCTCTACGCGTTCGGCTTGCGGATGCGGCGGACGTATGTGCTCCGATCCCCGCGGATTTCATCGCGGCCTATGCGCTGCTGAGAAAAGGGTCGCTTGGGTGACGTCCGCGGCCTACTTTTTTCGTGCCGGGCGGGGGCGCTTTTGTGCCGTCGACTTGGTTTTCCGAGTGGCTGTTCCCGCTCGCTTGGAGGTGGATTTGACCGGCTCCTTGAGCGCTTTGAAGCACGGAACGCAGAGGTTGTTCTCGTTGTTTTCGTCCTCGACGAGCCCTTCATCGAGGTTGTGGCAGACTTTGACACAGCGGGCGCAGATGAAGTAGATCCCCTCGACCGTCTTATTGATGCGCTCCCGGTTCAGAATACGGCCTTTGAGCTTCTCCAGCCGGATGCCGAGTAGATCGAGGTACTGCTGCTTGATCTTCTGCCGCCCTACCTCGTCCTTTGGAAGCCCGTCGTCCCCCTCGGTCTCGACCGGTTCGGGGTCGTCGAAAATCTGGAATCCGCCTTGCCCGGATTTGGGTTTCTTCTTCGAACTCTTCGCCATTGGACGGGGCCGGGACCGCGAGTCTACTTGGTACGTTCGAGGTAGCCACAGTTCTTGTCGCAGACCCAAAACAGGCCTCGGCGACCAAAACCGACATAGCGCACGACGCGCCGCTCGGCGCCGCACTGCGGGCAGGCGCCGTTCTGCCCGGCCCCTTTCTTCTGGGCCGTTTTTGCTGTTTTTGTAGCCACTTGTGTCGCTCCAACGAGAAAGCCGCGCGATTGGGCCGCGACGGCCGAATAGCGAGATTCCTCAGTCTAAAAACCGAGGACTTCCCAGTCAAGGAACGCCCCGCGGCCGCTCCTTGCAAACCACGCCGGCTTTGGCGAGCCTGAGCGGATGAGCCGTGGGCCACTTCGCGACGGAGACACCGTCGTGCTCGTCGACGCCAAAGGCCGCCGCCACCTCAAGTCCCTCCGCTCGGGACACCGCATCACGATTCGGGGCTCGATCGTCCGGGCCGACGACCTGATCGGGTGCGAAGAAGGCGCTGTGGCGGGCGAGCCGGAACGATTCATCGTACTACGCCCCACCTGTGCCGAGCTCACGACGCTGGTCGAGCGGCCTGCCGAGCCGATCTTTGCCAAGGACGTTGGTGCCATCGTGACCCGCGCCGACCTCGGCGCGGGCATGAGCGTCGTGGAAGTCGGCGTAGGTGCCGGGCTTCTGTCGATCGCGCTGCTGCGGATCCTGGGGCCGCAAGGCTGCCTCACGAGCTACGAGATCCGTAACGACTTCGCTCGGCTCGCCCGAGAGAATGTCGGCCGTTACTACGGGCGTCCTGCCAACTGGCGCCTCGTCGTCGCCGATGCAGCGGCGGGCATCGACACGAGCGGGGCGGACGCGGTGATCCTGGATGTGCCCGAACCGGACCGAATCGTGCCGGCGGCGGCTCGGGCCCTGCGCTATGGTGGAACCCTCGCCGTGTACTTGCCGAACGTTCCGCAGGTCGAGCGCCTCCGCGAAGTGCTAAGCCGTGGCTCCGGCTTTGGCTTGGTCGAGACGATCGAGGTTTTCGAGCGGCCGTGGCTGTTCGAGGGGGCCAGCGTACGGCCGGCCCACCGGATGGTGGCCCACACGGCGTTTCTGACGTTTGCACGGCGCTTGCCTGACTGACGGCACGCGCGCTTAGACCCCGACGTGCAGGCGATATCGCTCGTTCAGCCTGCCCTTGCGCCGGCCAGCCACGCCGGCAAATCCCGTACGTCCTCGAGGCGCGCTAGAGCTGGGCTGGGGTCCTGGTCGCCTGTATCGATCCACACTGCGTCGAGCCCCGCACGGGTCGCCCCGCATATATCCTCGAGATAGGAGTCCCCGACATGCAGGGTCCTGCTCGGCTCGATCTCGAGATCCGAGCATGCCTGCAGAAAGATTTCGGCGCCCGGCTTGCGCTTGCCGAAATCGTCGGACACCAGCACCGCCTCGAGGGGGCGGTCTAGGCGGTGCCGCTTCAGTAGGCGGCGCACGGTCCGACCGTCGTCGAAGTTCGATACCAAACCCAGCCGATAGCGCTCCGCCAGCGATGCCAGCAAGTCGCGCCGCCCGGCCGGGCATACCACGGCATCGGCCAGCGCCGCCATATGGCGGCGGCTCATTTCGTCGGCCACGCTGTGGCTATCGCGATCGGCGCCGAGACGCGCGAGCGTGCGCCGAAAGCGTTCCCGCGAGGGGATCTCGCGGAGGTCGGTCCGCTTGGTCTCTTGAAGCTCTCGGCTGACCTCGAGCAGGGCGGCGAAGAAGGTCTCGATGTCCGCGTTGGGGCAGACTTCGGCCAGCAGTTCGTCGAGCCCGTGGATGGTCACGATGTACTCGTGCCCTCCTATGCGCCGGCGAGGCAGCCTGTCGGTGTCGATCGAGACCAGGGTCCCGAAGAAATCGAACAGGACGGCCTCGTGCCTACGATCGTCTTGCGCCGACGAGCCAGCCACTTGCGACCACCAAGTAGAGTCCTCCAGCGAGGACGACCGAATTGAGCTGTACGGACCGTGTATGCAGCCGGTGGAAGGACGGTTCCCCGCCGGGGGCTTGGCGCAACGCCTGCATCCGCGGATGCAGGCTGAACGCCGCGTAGGCCTGGCACGCCAGCATGATCGTGATCACGACGGCGGCCGCCCGCCAGCCCGCGCGGCGCCGAGCGGCCTCCACGACGGCTACCGCGAGCATGATCGTGCCGAAGGCCACGCCGGCGTAGTAGTACGCCGGAAAAATCAAAGCGGCGATCGCTCCGGCCTGCGATGGAGCCAGCCGTGTGAACAAGATCGGCAGGACGAGCAGCGAATAAAACGCAGCGCCTCCGATCCAACCAACCAGAGAGAAAACGAAAAGACTTCCCAGCGCGGATCTCATCGGCGGCGGTGCCCGCGGCACCTGCAAGCGGACCTTACCCCGAAATCCGAGCGGTAGCCATTGCCGGCGGAGCGCGGTAGGCGTCCTGCGGTTGCTTCGCCGGTGCCCCGTGTATTATGGAAGCCGTGCGGGGGCGTCGCGTCGCCGCCGGATCGCAGGCGAGGAGAGTAAAGCACATGGCAGCAGACATTCCCTTCGACGACGACATCGACGTCGACGAAGAAGACGGCGCCGGCAAAGCGCAGACTCACTGGTACGGGTTCGAGGAGGACGTCGACGACGTTCAGGTACCGGACGTCCTGCCGATCCTGCCGTTGCGCGGAGTGGTCGTCTTCCCCGCTTCGATCCTGCCGTTGCTGATTTCGCGCGAGTCGTCGCTCGCCATGGTCGAGCACGCGCTGATGAGCGACCGCCTCATCGGCCTGGTCACGCAGAAAGTACCGGAGACGGAGACTCCCACCGCAGACGACCTGTACAAGCGAGGCTGTTCGGGGCGCATCTTGAAGATGTTGAAGTACCCCGACGGTAGCATCCGGATCCTCGTTCAGGGTCTCGGGCGGATCGAAATCGAATCGGTGGAACAAGAGCAGCCGTTTCTCACGGCGCGGATCCGTAAACTCGAAGACGTCGAGAGCGGCGGCGTCGAGCTGCTGGCGCTACGCACCCAGGTAGTGCAGCAGTTTTCGCGCTTCGTCGAGTTGACCCCTCATCTCGCCAACGAGCTGCAGGTGGTCGTCATCAATCTGAAAAGTCCAGGGAAGATCGCCGATTTGATCGCTTCGAACCTCGCCCTCGGCCAGGAGGAGAAGCAATTCCTGCTCGACACGCTCGATGTCGGCACCCGCCTGAAGCAACTCAACACCATCCTGGCCCGCGAAATAGAGCTGCTCGAGCTCGGGCAGAAGATTCAGGGCCAGGTGCAGTCGGAGCTGAGCCGCAATCAGAAGGAGTTCTACCTGCGGCAGCAGCTCAAGGCGATCCAGCGTGAGCTCGGCGAGGGAGAAGGCCGCGGCGATGAGATCGAACTGCTGCGCCAGAGGATCGAGGCGGCCGGCATGCCCGAGGAGGCGCGCAAGGCGGCCGAGTCCGAGCTCGACCGGTTGGCGATCATTCCTCCAGAATCGGCCGAGCACACCGTGGTGCGAACCTACATCGAATGGCTCGTCGACGTGCCCTGGTCCAAGTCCACCGAGGACAATCTCGATACGGCACACGCTCGCGAAGTCCTCGACGAGGACCACTTCGACCTGGAAAAGATCAAGGAGCGCATCCTCGAGTTTCTCGCCGTGCGCCAGTTACGGAAGAACCCGCGGGGACCGATTCTGTGTCTGGTCGGCCCCCCCGGTGTCGGCAAGACCTCTCTCGGCCGCTCGATCGCGCGGGCGATGGGAAGGAAGTTCTACCGTATGTCGCTCGGCGGCGTGCGTGACGAGGCCGAGATCCGCGGGCATCGCCGAACCTACGTTGGAGCGATGCCCGGTAGGATCATCCAGGGACTGAAGTCGGCGAGCTCGAACAACCCGGTGTTCATGCTCGATGAGATCGACAAGCTCGGTGCGGACGTCCGAGGCGATCCCTCGTCCGCCCTGCTCGAGGTCCTCGATCCCGAGCAAAACTACGCGTTTCGGGACCATTATCTCGACGTTCCCTTCGATTTGTCCCGGGTCCTGTTCTTGACGACGGCGAACTACCTCGATCCGATTCCGCCGGCGCTCAAGGACCGCATGGAGGTTCTCGAGCTGTCCGGATACTCCGAGGAGGAAAAGCTCGAGATTGCCAAGCGCCACCTGGTTCCCAAGCAAATCGAAGAAAACGGCCTCCCCGACGGCTTCGTGCGGTTCACCGACGGCGGAATCGTGACGATCATCCGCGACTACACGCGCGAGGCGGGCCTGCGGAATCTCGAGCGCGAGATTGGTTCGATTTGCCGCAAGGTGGCCCGCGCGGTGACCGAGGGAGCCGAGGATGCGGTGACCATCGACGAGCAGGCCGTGTCCGAATACCTCGGGCCACCCCGATTCGTCTCGGAGCTGGCCGACCGCGGGCACAAGCCGGG
>CAZQYE010000176.1:0-4979 GCA_964597375.1 uncultured Myxococcales bacterium | reverse complement strand
AGACGTCTCTAGTCCGGCCGCGGAGCCCGTAGTCGCATATCGCCGGCCGACAGACATCTCTAGTTCGGTCACGGACTCGATAGTTGCCGTCGGCCGACAGAGTTCGGTCACGGACTCGGTAGTTGCATACTGCCGGCCGGAAAAAACGCGCACCGGCGGAGCGCCGCTGGAGCACCGCCGGTGCGAGCAGCCGGTCACCCGAGACTCACTCCCAGCGCCTTGCCCACGATGTAGGTGGCCACGCCGGCGCCGCCGCCGATCATCAGCATGCGCAATCCGCCGGCCAGCGCGTGCTTACCCGAAAACAGACTGATCGCCGCGCCCATTCCGAACAACCCGAGCCCGGTTACGGCGGCCACCGCAGCGAGGTTGCCGCTACCCGGGTGCACGAGGAACGGGAGCAGCGGGAGCAGCGCCCCGGCGGCGAACGAGACGAACGAAGAGATCGCAGCGCCCCAGGGAGAACCGAGATCGTCGGGGTTGATTCCGAGTTCCTCGAGCGAGAGAACGCGCAGTGCTTCATCCGGGTCGCGGAAGACGATGCCGGCCATCTCACGGGCCTGTTCCATGGGAATGCCGCGCGCGCTGTAGATGAGCGCGAGCTCTTCGGCTTCTTCCTCCGGGTACTGCGCGAGCTCCTCGCGCTCTTGGCGAATCTGGTGTTCGTAGAGCTCGCGCTGGGAGCGAACCGAGACGTACTCGCCCGCGGCCATCGAGAACGCGCCGGCGAGGAGTCCGGCGATGCCCGTCAGCAAGACTACCTCCGGATCCGCCGTGGCGCCGGCCACCCCGGTGATCAGGCTCGCGTTCGATACCAGGCCATCGTTGGCTCCGAACACCGCTGCCCGCAGGTTGCCGCCGCCGACTCCGCCGTGTCCCAAGCCGACCTCCTCGACGGATGCCGGCATCCGGTGCCCCGCGACCGGCGCCGGTGCCGTGTAGACCGACACACCGCGAACCTTCATTGCCGCAAGCACTCGGCGAATACGCCGCGGGCCGAGCATTCGGGTGAGCGCAGCGACGATGCGCGCCCTCGTGCTCGGCCGATACTCGGGCACCGTCTGCCCGGCCTTTTCCATCTCGCGGGCAATGATGCCGGCTTGTTCCTCGGCCGCCTGCGACAAAGCCGCGAACATCCGGCTCTTGGCCTCGTCCGGCTCGGCCGAGGCCACCGTCACGTAGAGCCAGGCCGATTCTTTTTCTTCTCTCCAGCGTTCTTCGAGTGACATGAGGCGTTGGAAAGCGGTTCAGACGCCCTCGGAGTTCGGGCCGGCGTAGCGAGCGATCGCACGCAGGGTTTCGGCCGCCTCGGCCACGATTTCTTCGAGGACCTCGGCCGCCGACCTTACGGACTCGATCATGCCGAGGCCCTGACCCGCCGGCATGAAACACCGATCGGGATCGATGTCGCCGCCGACACCGCCGAAGTCGAGCAGGTTGTTGCGAGCCGAGTAGAGCATTTGCGCGGGGTAAGGTTGGAGTTGATCTTTCTTGTCTTCCCACTCGGCGCTGTAGCGGTTGCGGATCGTCCGTGCGGGCTTGCCCGTGTAGCATCGGGTCCGTAGCGTTGCGTCTTCAGCCGCCTCGACGATCGCTTTTTGGTACGACGGCGCCGCCTGGGCTTCCTTCGTGGCCACGAAGCGCGTCCCAATGACCACGCCCGACGCGCCGAGAGCAAGGGCCGCGGCGACGCCCCGGCCGTCACAGATTCCCCCCGCAGCAAGAACCGGGATCGACACGGCGTCGACGACTTGGGGTACCAGCGCCATGCCGCCGATCTCACCGGTGTGGCCGCCCGCCTCCGTCCCCTGGGCGACGACGACGTCGGCTCCCGCGCTTTCGGCTTTGAGTGCGTGGCGGACCTTGCCGGTCATGACCACGATCTTCATGCCGTTGGCCTTCATGTCGGCGACGAATTCATCGGGAACGGCGAGGCCGGCGACGAAGATCTCGACGCGTTCCTCGAACAGGACCTTCATGTGCCCGCGGATGAAGTCCGGAATGGGAGCCAGCAGATCGACGGCGAACGGTTTGTCCGTCAGCTGGCGAATTCGGTGGATTTCCTTGCGCAGGCCTTCGGGATCGAGAGTGGCCGCCCCCAAGACGCCCAAGCCGCCGGCGTTGGACACGGCCGCGACCAGGTCGGACATGGCGACTCCGCCCATGCCTGCGAGGAGGACCGGATACTCGATACCGAAAAAGTCGCAGATGTCGGTGTGAAGCGTTGCACGTGACATGGTATCGCCGCCCGTTGCGCTCGGAAGAGAACGCAAACCCCGAGCATCGTGCCGCGAGCGCACGCTCGTCGCAACGCTCATGCGGTGCTGAAGTCTGTCCGCCCGCCCCTCAGCCGGCAGCGCGTTCGATGAATTCGAGCGCCATGCGTTTGCCCGCGGCGATCGCGTCGTCGAACGACGCAAACCGTTGATCGCCGGGAGTCACGCTCCGTGCCACCGTTGGTCCTCCGCCTCGCGACTCAATCACCGCAACCACATCGAGTGCCCACCCGTCGAGTACGGACTTGTAGGCGTGGACGTGAATGAGGTTCGATCCGTACTCGAAGGTCCTCATGTGACCATTAGATTGCATCGTCGCCCTCTTGCGGAGCCCCCTCCTTCGGGCGTCAGGGAAACCCCTCATAAAACTTTGAGCCCCGGTAGTCAAGAGATTCGGACTATGACGCGAAATGTCGCGACGGGAAGCGACCTTTCGCGTCGAGGCATGGTTCTTGGATTCGTAGTCAGGTAAAGGGAAAAACACTGATTGCTCTCTAAGGGGCGAATGTTGGGCGTAGCCGCTCGTGCGCGCATTTCTTTCGCCGGTCGTTCATGCAACATAAGCGGAAATCGCCGCCGGGGAGGTACTTGCGATGACTCCGAGCCGGGAGTCCCTGATCCGTATATTCAGCTACTACCGAGACGCCGAGATCCGCGGCGCCGGTTTGCTCATGAAGATGATGAATCGCGTCGACGACGGTGCCACGCAGGTGCTGTTCTCGCGACACATCGACGACGAAACGCACCACGCTTGGCTGTGGACCAAGCGGATCAAGGACGAGGGCGGAGTTCCCGTTCCCGTTCCCGATGGGTACCAGCGGCGCCTCGGGAAAGCGCTCGGCATTCCCGGCAACCTGTTCGATTTGTTCGCCCTCACGGTCGTCGTCGAAGAGCGCGCCGCCAAGCGTTACGCCGAGCATATCGCGAGCCCGCTGTGCGACGAGAAGACCCATGCGGTCCTCGAGCAACTCTCGCGCGACGAGAAGTGGCACATTGCGTGGATGCAGGACTGGCTCTTCAAACGTGCTGCGGCCGAGGGCAAAGAAGAACGGGTGCGCGCTACGCTCGAACGCTATCGCCGGCTCGAACGCGAAGTATTCGAAGAAATGAAGGACATGGAGCGCGGCTGGATCGGCTTTTCGTTTTCCGACGAAGAGGCGACACGGGCTGCCGCCGACGGCTGACGGCGGCGCGGCAGCACTGCTGCGCGCCGAGTGGCGCTGGTGCCTTCCGCTTGGCCGCCCGGCGCCGGATTCCCTGCTTGTTGCTGCCTTTTTCTACCACGTCCCTCTCCTGTACATCCCGTCTTCGGGCCTGTGCGGCTCCGGAGGGGGACGGGATAGTCCCAGGCCGCCGATGTAGCTGGGCCGTCCGGGCGGCGATCCGCGGCGCGGGTCAGTCGCCGGCGCCGTCCGATCGCGCCGCCGCGCGGGCCTGCTCGGCGGTGCGCTTTCGCTGCTTGCGCTTGCGATCGATTTCGAGCGACACGCGCAGGCCACGCGTGCGCAGCGAGTACCACACCAGCCGCTTCCGGTCCATGACGAAGAACCGCTTCCCGAATCGCGACAGGGCACGCCGGTCGATCGAAAAACCCAGCCCGGGCGCGGAGGGTGGCTCGAGCGTGCCCCGCACGTGCTCGAAGGGCTGCTCGAGAATGGCGTCACGCGCCGAGACCGTCCAGCCGGGCGGGCTGATCGGGTACTCGAGCATACGCTCGGCTGCGAACCCGCTGGCGAGAAACGCCTGCAGGTTGATCGCAAAGCCGATGCCGTTCGTCCACGTGTGCGGCGTGTACTGCAGGCCGGCTTGCTTGCAGCGACGCGCCACTTCGATCGTCTGGGCCAACCCGCCGGCAAAGGTCGCATCGGGTTGGAAGATGTCGTAGCAGCGGCGCTCGATCATCATGGACAGCTCGGGCAGCCCCGACGTGTGGAGCTCGCCGCCGGCGATCGGAACGCGGCTATAGGACGTGAGCGCTGCCAGGTCGTCGTAGGCGTCCATCGGCAGCGGTTCCTCGACCCATGCCAGGCCGGCGTCGGCACAGGCATCGCAAAAACGCTTGGCGCGTTCGAGATCCCACAGCGGGGCGTCGTCGACGATCGTCACGCGCCAGCCTTGATTGGCGTCCACGCCAATCGTCATGCGGCCGCCGATGGCGCGGGCCGTCTCGGTCACGTGCTCGATGTCCTCTCGTTCTTCGAAAGCATGGACGCGTAGCTTGATCGCGCGGAAACCTTCGTCGTAACGGCGCTCGGCCTCGGCGATTCGGTCGGCGACCGACTTCGTCTCTCCGGTCGAGGCGTACAGCTCGACCTTACGCCGGCTGCCTCCGAGCAGCTCGTAGACCGGGCAGCCGGCGATCTTTCCCTTGATGTCCCAGAAAGCGGGTTCGATCCAGTAGTTGCGCCAGCCCAGGTAGGCGATCTCGCGCAGGCGCTGCTGAATCAGATCGATGTCGGTCGGGTCCTCGCCGATGAGATACGGGCCGAGCAGTTCTCCGAGGCCTGCTCTCTCTCGCGCGAGCGCGGGACCCGCGCTGTAGCCCTCTACACCGTCGTCGGTCGTGACCTTGATCAACGTGAAGCGGTTTTCGGTCTGCGGAAATCCGGGAATCCAGCTCGGGTAGAAGCGGGCGGGAAGCGGGTAAGAGACGTGGTACAGCTCGACACGCGAAACGATGCTCATCGGAAACCTCCCTTGAGC
>CAZQYE010000175.1:0-5006 GCA_964597375.1 uncultured Myxococcales bacterium | reverse complement strand
CCGGCAGCGGCGTGCCGCGTTCGCGCAACTCGGCGATCCGCAGTAGATGCGTGCCGTACTCCCAGCGACCGGCGCCATGGGCGACCGCCAATTTGTAGAAGGCCTGGTTGTCCTCGGAGGCGGGCCACAGACCGACGCGCTCGGGCAAGAGCAAAACCAGATCGTCGCCCGGCAAAATCGGTGGCCTGAGCCACAGTCCCGGTGCGCTGGAAAGGTGCAGGTTGCGCCGGCCGAGCATCAAAGCGAAGCGCTGCAGAACCGGCTGAATTTCCTCGAACGTCACCTCCGCTGAATGGCTCGCCAGTAGTTTGCGCGAGGTACGGCTGCGCAGTCGGAAGTATGCGACCGCGGCCTCACGGTTGCCGCCGGCTACCTCGATCCCGCGCCGAGCCCAGTCGGAGACGCCGTCGAGACCTGCACGCTCGAGTGCGCGATCCATCGTGCGCAGGTACGCGAGTGCACCGGCGGGGACGTGGTCAGCGATTGCGGCGGCGGTCTCGAGCAGTGCCTCGATCGTTGGTTCGTCGAACCCGTGGCAGACGGCCGGTACGACGGTGAGAGTGCGAACCAGGTCGTCTTCGCGCAGGGCCTTGCGAACCACGGCGAGCAGGCGCTGCCCGCACCCAACCGGCAGGCGCGCGAGCGTTTCCGAGAGCGTTTGCAGCACCGGCTCACCTGCCGCGACGTCTTTTGCGGCGACGTCACGCGACAAAGCCACTGTTTCGCTCTGAACCGCTGCCGGCAAGCGCGCAAGCACCGGCGGAACGGCGATGCAGCGGGGGCTGCGGCCGGCGGCTCCTACGGTGAGGGCGAGCTCCCCGAGGCCGTCGAGGGCGCTTCGGTCGAGGTCGGGACCGAGCGCCGGCGCCTGCTCGAGCAGCCGCACGGCGAGCAGCTCGCCGCGCCAGCCGGCGCGGCGCTCGATCGCGTCGGCCGTGTGGCACCAAGTGCCGATCAGACTTGGGTCGACGCGTTCTCCGGCGCACAAGAGTCTGCCGAGATTGCCGATCAGCGAAGCGGCGAGCCGGCGCGAACGGGCGCTCAGGGAAACGGCGGCCGAGAGCCAAACGTCACGAGCCTCGGAGGGCGCTCGAAGCAGGTTTTCGGGCGACAGGTCGAAATAGCGATCCAAAAGACGCCGGCCTTCTCCGCGCGGCCCGAGCAAGGCGAGTACGGATCGGTTCCAATCCTCCAGCCGCGTTCCCAGTGCGCGCGCGGAATGGACCGCGGTGATCAAGTAGCGGTGGGCGAGCGTAACCGAGTGTGTGGCCAAGTGGTCTCCGGTTGCACGGATTCCCCGCGCGACGGATTCGGGTAGACGGTCGAGCTCTGCGCGGGCGGAGCGCCCTTCAGGAGTGCGCAGCAAGTGGCGGCTAGCGAGCCAATCACTCACGGAAGATCGCTGCTACCAGCTCGGCGATCGCCTCTTGCGTCTGCGGGTCGTCGGAGAGGCCGCGCACCACAGTGGCGTCGCAGGCCTTGCGCGGGGTCATCCCGAGCCGGATCAGTTGCGCGGCGTAGATCAGCAAGCGTGCACTCACCCCTTCTTCGAGACCGCTCGACTTCAGTTCGCGCACGCGCTCTCCAAGGTGTGCCAAGTCCAGCGCCGTGTCCATGTCCACGCCGCTTTCGTGCGCGATGATTTCGGCTTCCTTGTCGCGCGGCGCATAGTCGAACTCCAAGGTTACGAAGCGCTGGCGGGTGGAAGGCTTGAGGTCCTTGAGGATCGACTGGTAACCGGGATTGTAGGACACGACGAGCATGAACTCGGGGTGCGCCTCGATGATCTGACCGAGCTTGTCGATGGGAAGGATGCGGCGGTGATCGGTCAAGGGATGAATCAAGACCATCGTATCCTTGCGCGCCTCGACGATCTCGTCGAGGTAGCACACTGCACCGGAGCGAACCGCCTGCGTCAGCGGACCGTCCATCCACACCGTCTCATCGCCGCGGATCAAGTAGCGCCCGACGAGATCGCTCGCAGTTAGATCCTCGTTGCACGCGACCGTAATCAGTGGGTGTGGCCGCGAGTCCGTGGGTTCGAGCAACTCGGCCGCCATGTGTTCGACGAATCGGGTCTTTCCGCATCCCGTCGGACCTTTGAGTAGCACCGGCAGTCGTTGCTGAAAGGCAGCGCGAAAGACTTCTTCTTCGTCGCCGATCGGAAGATAGAATGGAGCGTTGCTGGCCAACGTCGTGGCTCCGCGGACTATTGGTATCGCGACTCGTCGAAGAGTTCGACGAACTCCTTGCCGTCGAGGTGATCGAGCACGCGCCCGCTGTCATCGTCGATGAGATCCACCGAAATGGGCTCACGAACACCGTGATCGCCGGCCAGAGAGGCAAGATTGCCGTTCAGGGTCGCCTTGAACTTATTCCGCATCACGTCGGGCATTTGGTCCATCGGAAAGCCGGCGATTCGGACCTTTGCCGCAGCGGCTCCAGTCCACTCGATAGCGGCGATCTTCTGCCCGAGGATCGGCTGGCTGCGCAGCATGCTGTCGGCGGCTTTCTGGAACGACGTGTCCGCATTGCTCGTGACTGCGGCGCCGGGCTCGGACTCTTTACCGCCGGCGGTACCGAGTTCGCCGCGAGCGGCTGCGATGATGCGCTCGACTTCCGCCCGTTCCTCGGGAGTCTTGGCGAGCTGTTTTGCCTTGTCGAATTCTTCTTCGGCTTCTTTGACCCGGCCGGCGCCGTGGAGTGCGATTCCAAGGTTTACGTGTGCGGGTACGAAATCGGGGTGCTCGCTGAGCACTTTGCGATAGGTGGCAACGGCGTCCTCGGTCTTGCCTTGGAAAAGCAGCGCGGAGCCGAGATCGGTTGCGACGCCCGCATGCTGTGGATCGAGTTCGAGGTAACGCTGGTAATCCTTGGCGGCGGTCGCGTAGTCGCGTTGCTCGTATGCGATGTTGCCTCGGGTCCGAATGGCCTCTTTGTTGTTCGGATCGAGTTCGAGGACGTGGTCGAACGCCTTGGCCGCTTGATCGAAGTAATCGTGATCGAGACGGCCCGCCCTGTACGTCGCGCGGCCGAGATTCGTCCAGGCCTCGAGGTCGTCGGGGGCACCTTCGGCCTTGGCACGCAGCTCATCGAGAATCCGAACCATGTCTGCCGGGAGCTCCACGCTCGGGTGCCCCGCGGGAACGTTGTCCGGCACTTGGGCCCGACCGCCGCTCGGGCTTCCCGGGACCGCTCGGGCGGCGGTACCCCCTTGCTGAATCGTTGCAAACAGAGCTGCCGTTCCGGCGACGAGCAGGAGTGCCGCGACCGCGAGCGCCGCCGGCGAGGTCCTGAGCGCCGGTCTTGCCGTCTCCTTCGGTGCGCGGCCGAGTGACGCACCGCAGGACACGCAGAACTGCGCCTCTCCCGGCACCTTGGTGCCGCACTGTGTACAGAATCTGAGAACCTCGTTTGCCATGTTTCTTGCCGTCTCTCGCGCTTTGGTCGCCGCCGGCGGCGGCACTGCCCGTTGGGCTCGTGCGTTGCGCAACCGAATGCGGCCTGCCAAGCGACCGCCGGGCGAGGCTAGCAGGGATCCGGCGCAGCCGGAAACCAGCGATTCGGGAGGGTAGGAGGGTTTCTGACCTGCCTGGGGCGTGCTACAACGTCGCGGAGAAACGGTTCGAAAAGGCCGCACAGGAGATTGGGCCGCAACCAATGAATGCAATCAAGAACAGATGGCGCAGCCTGCCCCCGCGGGTGCGCTCGATCATTACGACCGCCGTGAAGGCCGTGATCACGGTCGGGGCTTTCTACTTGCTTTTGAGCCACAAGGTCGAGGCCGAGGACGGCAGGCATATCACGACGTTCACCGCCATTCGCGAGCATCTCCCCGAAATCGACCTCGCTGTATTCTGGCGGTTCATTTTCTTGGCTACCGGCATCAAGATCGTCGGCATCGTGGCCAGCATGTACCGCTGGACGCTGCTCCTGCGGGGGCAGGGCATCGTGTTGCCGTTCTGGCACATCGTAGGGAGTTTTCTGATTGGACGGTTCCTGGGTACCTTCCTGCCGTCGACGGTCGGCCTGGACGGGTACAAGCTCTACGACGCGGCCCGCTTCAGCGGCCGGGCCGTCGAGGCGACGGCCGCTACGGTGATCGAGAAGGTCCTTGGGATCGTCGGCATCTTCATCACGTTTCTCGTCGCCCTGCCGTTCGGCGTTTCCGTGCTCGGCGAGCACGCCGCCAAGGTCGAGCTGGTCACGGTGCCGCTGGCGGCGGGTGTAATCGTCGTGTTCTTCACGTTGCTGTTTCGGCCGGCTCTGGTCGAGTGGGTGATCCGCAGTGTGCCACTGCCTGCCCGTGGGAGGATCGAGGGATTCGTCGGGCGTGTGTCGAAGGCGGCCACGGCCTACAGCGGACACAAGCTGATTCTGATCAATGCGGCGTTCCAGAGTTTCGTCGTTCACTTCACGACTGCCGCGATGTACTTTTTCACGGCGCTGGCGGTCGGCGCCATCGGCGCAACGTTCTGGCAGGTGACCTTCGCCTCCACCATACAAATCTTCGCCACCGTGATCTCGCCGTTCACGATCGCCGGCGAAGGGGTTCGGGAGATCGTGCAGACGCTGCTCCTCGCCCGCCACATCGGCACGTCACATTCGATCATGTCGGCGGCCCTCGGATTTTGGGCCGCCGAGGCTCTGACGATGGCCGGGGCCTTCTTCCTCTGGTTCCGCAAGGCCGACTATCGACCGGCCTACGTGATCGTCGACGGCGAGGAAATCGAAGGCATTCCCGGCGAAAACGACGGGCAAGCGGTGCGCGCCGACTCGGGTGCAGCCCCAGAAGGGGCCGTCGCTCCCGGCAACTGAGGCCGCGCCGTACTCCGGGTGAACGAAAAAGGGCCGGACAGCCCGCGGCTGTCCGGCCCTTGACGACTTAGCGGGTTCCTTGGGGGAGCGTCAGGCGCCCTTCTTCCCCTTCTTCTTCAGGATGTCGTCGATGATCTGCTTGTACAGAGCGAACGACCGTCCCTGTGGCTTCTTGCCGTTGATGTAGA
>CAZQYE010000174.1:0-5024 GCA_964597375.1 uncultured Myxococcales bacterium | reverse complement strand
CAAGAACGCCGGGTCCTTGACACCACCGGGCTCGGCGGCGGTGACGACGATGTTTAGCGGCAACGACCCGCCGTGCCTGGTGCGCAGCAGCCGGTCGGCCTCGAGTTCCGGCGTGCCCTCGGCGAGGCTTTCGACCCACGAGTAGTCCACGCGCAGGCCCGAGGCGGCGATCAGCAGGGCGATCATCAGCAGCGCACCGGCGGCGGTAATCGGCCGGTGGGCGCGGGCGCTAAAGCGGCCGAGGCGATCGAGGACGGCAGGTGCAAGCCGCCGAGCCGTACTTGCGCCGCCAGCGGTCGCCGCTGGCCGAGCCCGCTCAGAAGTTTCGACATGGGCAGCCAAGCGGTGGCCTGCGTTTTCGACACCCGCTTCCGATGCCTGCTGGCGCGGCAGGCGCAGCAACGACAGGGCCGCGGGCAGCAAAACGAGCGAAAGGATCATCGCCGAGAGAATTCCGATGGCCGCCGTGAGCCCGAACACCTGGTACACGGTAAGGCGCGTGACGACGAGCGACCCGAAGCCGGCCGCCGTGGTCAGCGACGTGAGGACCACCGGCCGCCACAGCGGCAGCATCGTGTCGACGACCACCCGCCGGCGGTCGGTTCCCGATGCGGCCACGTCCACGTAGCGCTCGATGATGTGGATGCCGTCGGCGCATCCGATGGCGAGCAGCAGCGGAGGGATGATCGTGCCGGTCATGTAGATCGGCAGGCCGATGGCCGCTTGCGCGCCCCACGTCCACACGACCGAGAGCACGACGACGAGAGCCGGCAAGAGGACGCCACGATTGGTCAGCATGGCCAACACGACTGCAGCGCAGGCGGTGGCCGCCAGCGAGACTTCCTTGCCGCCCCACAGAGAAATCCCCAGCACCAGCGCGAACACGACCGCCGCGCGAATGCCGAGACGCGCGAGCGAACCGGTGCGGAAACACAGGTACAGGACCACGACGACGACCATCAACGAAAGCGGAATCAAGTGGGCCAGGTCGGCCTCCATTTGCCGCCCGAAGACCGCCTCGACCGAGGTGCTGCCCGCAAGGTACGCGGTCGTGCCGGGGATCTTCGTCCGCGAAACCAGCTCGGCGACGTCCTGGTACACCTCCACGGGGTGCGGATAGGGTGAGTCAGGATCGTAGGCGTCGTGCGCCTGAACGATGATCACTGCGATCGAGCCGTCGCGCGACACCAAGCGGTCGAGGAAGACGTCGTTGGCGAAAACCTTCCTGCGGACCTCTTGAGCCTGAGCGAGCGTCGCCGGGGGCTCCTCGAAGAACGGCTCGACGATCAGGCCCTCCTCGGTGCCGACGATCGCATCGGAGTTGGCGAGGCTACGTACGTCGCCGTCCATGACGGTGTCGAGTTTCTCGATTGCGTCGGTCAGGTCCCGGATGCCGCGCAGGATCTCAGGCGTGAACACGCCGCGGGGCCCGTCCGCCTTGAGTGCGACAAAGATGTCTTTTCCCAGATCGAACCGCTGCTTGGTCTGTCGCCACTCGGTCCGCACCGGGTGATCGATGGGCACGAAGGCCTCGGTATCCGGGTCGAGACGCAGCTTGGGCAGTTGTGAACCCAGCGCCACGGTGACGGCTGCAACGAGCAGCAGGGCGACGAGCGGATGGCCAGCGATCCACTCGAAGAACGCCTGATCGCGAGGAACCCGGTTGCGGCGCAACTGTCTATTGGGATCGGTCATCTCGGATCTTCTGGTTTATTCGTCTGACGCCGGGCAGCACAGCGGAGCCGCGGCTCGAAAGCGGTCGAGAATCGCTTCGATCCGCCCGATCACCGAGGCACCGTCGAGCTGAAAGTACACGTGACGGCCTTCCTTCTGGCGGCTGACGACGCCGGCATCGTGGAGAATCGCAAGGTGCCGGGAGATGACCGAGGCGTCTTGCGGAAATCGCTCGGCAATCGTGCCCACGGTCGAGCGGCCGTTGACGATGAGGAACTTGATCAGCTCCACGCGCGCCGGCTCGCACAGCGCCTTGAAGAGCTTGGAGTCGAGCAGTGCCGCAA
The DNA here is from genome assembly GCA_964597375.1 of uncultured Myxococcales bacterium. Lineage (GTDB taxonomy): Bacteria > Desulfobacterota > Binatia > UBA1149 > SPBQ01 > CAZQYE01. The sequence continues at coordinate 3,006 of CAZQYE010000174.1, read as the reverse complement.
GCTCGGCTGCGGTCTTATCGCGCTGAATCGTTTGCCTGCCCGCGACGTCTTGGGATGCCGGGCCGGCCTGCGGTGTTCCCCGGCGCCTTCCGGACGGTTTTTTCGCCGTTCGTGCCATGCCGGCATCTATGCACACATATGCAAATGTAATGCAAACGGTCAGGCAGGGCCGTCGTGCGGCGCCGTGTCCCGCCGGAGCGGCGGGTGAAAGGCGCTCGGTTGCGTTGGCTGAATCTGGGCTTGCTCCGTCTTGGACGCAGGAAGGCCGCACAACGACTGCAGTTACCGTGCGCGATACGGGTAATCGGTGTGACGCTGCGCCGGGCCAGCGTGCTGCGAGCGCTGCGATCGTGCTCAGCCGAGGATCTGCATCAGCAAGGCGCCGGCAGCAAAGGCGGCGGGCAGTGTCGCAACCCAGGCGGCGATGACCTCGCTCGTCGACTTCCAGCGCAACGTGCCAGCGGCGCCGCCCACACCGAGAATGCCGCCGGCCGACACGTGCGTCGTCGAAAGGGGGAGGCCGAGGGGGGAGGCGCCGATTACGAGAAGCGAGGTTGCAAGGTTTGCCGCTAAACCGCGACCGGCCGAAATCGGCGTAATGCGGGCGGCGAGCGTGTGTGTGACCCGGCGGGCGCCGATGGCTCCACCGATGGCCATCGCGAGGCCGGCGGCCAAGGCCACTGCAGCGGGGGAGATCGCAGCGGTGGCGACGGCAAGCCCGACGATCTTCGGCGTATCGTTCATGCCGCGCGCGAACGATACGAGTAGCCCGCTTAGCATGTGTAGCTGCTCGACCGCCGTGTGTATGTCGAAGCCGAGCACGCGTCCCACGTAGCGCCGGCGGCATTCACTCGTTCGGCCCACCGTGAGACTGAGCGTTGCGACTGCGGCGGGCGCGAGAGCCGCCGCAATTGCCGATCCACGCTCATAGCCGCCGGCACCGTGTAGCAACTTGGTGGCTTGCGCTCCGCGGCTGCCGCGTCGAGCACCGGCGGTATGCGCGGCGGTCATCAGACTCGGTGTGCTGCTCCGCGACGCTGCGACGGCGCCCACTGGAACCCACGTGTTGCCAATACAGATGCAGTGGTCCGAGCCCACGCCGAGGCGCCGGCGCAATGCTCGGCCGGCGCCGACCAATGCCACGGCGGCAACGATCGCGGCGACGGGACCGAGGGCCAAGGGAACGGCGAATCCGGCAAGGGCCGCGCGCGTATCGAAGGCCGGCCCGGCGGCCACGAAGCCGGCACCTGCGAGCCCTCCGAGAATGGCGTGCGTGGTGGAGACCGGCATGCCAAGTCTTGTCGCGAGCAGGACGGTCAGCGTGGCGCTCAGCGCGACGGCGGCCAGAAATCCGGAGGTGAGAGACCCGGCCGGGACGAGCCCCTTGCCCGAGAACGCTTCGATGAGGCGCGAGGCCAGGAACACGGAGGCGATCGAGCCCGCGAGTGTAGCCGAAGTTGCCAGCAGCAGGGCGCGGCGGTAGTCGAGGGTCCCTGAGCCGACGAGCGTCGCCACGCCTTTGGGGTTGTCGTTGGCGCCGTTGACGAATGCGAGTGCCAACGTGGCGAGGAGCGCAAGAATGCTCACGATTGCCGGCTCCTTGAATACATTTTGAAAAAAGACGGACTGCCGCTCGGCCGTGTCTTCCCAGTGACATTGCCTACGTTTGGTGGCACGGTTGGTTACGGCGGCCCGCAAGTGCAGCCGGAAGACCTTGTGCGAGCTGGCTCGGGAGCGGCGCAAGGCTGGCTGTGCGGGCGTAAGGCTGGCCCCGCCGGTCCAAGACGTATGGGGCCGCTGCAAGGCCGACGGTGCGGGGCGCAAGGCCCATCGTGCGGGCACCAGGCCGCGCCAAGAGGGCGCACGTCGGTCCATGAGCCCGGTGGCGAAGGAGATGGAGACGGGCGATCAGACGAGCAAGTTTGCGTTTTTCGAAGCGCACCCGCGCCTAGCGCAGGCGCTGCCGCGCGTTCGCTTGGGCCTGTTTCCCACGCCCGTTCGCCGGCTCGAAAAGCTCGGCCGGCGGCTCGGCCTCGAGCACCTCTTCCTAAAGGACGACGGTGTCAGCGCCGAGCTGTACGCCGGCAACAAAGTCCGTAAGCTCGAGTTCCTGCTCGCCGGGCCGGTCCACCAAGGGGCGGCGGAACTGCTCACGTTCGGTTACGCCGGCTCCAACCACGCCGCTGCGACGGCCGTCTATGCTCGCCGGTATGGTTTGCGCAGCATTTCCATGTTGCTCCCACAACCGAACGCGGCGTACGTCCGCAAGAATCTCCTGGTCAGCCATGCCAGCGGCGCGGAGCTGCACCTACAGCCCGACGTACCGCGGCTGGTCGCAGCGACGTCCTATCAGCTCGCCCGGCACACGCTCGAGCGCGGCAAGCGGCCGGTGATCATTCGTGCCGGCGGCTCTTCGCCCCTTGGAACCGTGGGCTACGTGGCGGCGGCCTACGAGCTGGCAGCGCAAATCGACGCCGGCGAGCTGCCCGAGCCCGACGTGATCTACGTGGCGCTCGGCTCGATGGGAACGGCCGTCGGGCTGCTGCTCGGACTCAGGGCCCTTGGGCTCACCAGTCGCGTCGTCGGCGTACGCGTGGTCGACGAGCGGATTGCCAATCGCGGCAAGGCTCGGCGTCTGTTCGAGAAGACAGCGGCGTTACTTCACAAGGCGGACCCGAGTTTCCCGGCCCTTTCGGGAAGCGACATGGACCTTGAGCTGCGCGAGGAGTTCTTCGGCGGGGAGTACGGCCGGTTTACGCAGAGCTGCCGGCGTGCGGTCGCAGCCGCCTGGGAGGACGAGGGGCTGGTGGCCGACGGCACGTATACGGGAAAGACGCTGGCTGCCGTGTTCGCCGATGCCGAGGCCGCCGGCATCTGCCGCAGCCGCGTTCTGTTCTGGAACACCTACAACAGCCGGGATCTCTCGGCGATCACCCGCGACGTCGATTACCGCGAGCTGCCCAAGCCGTTTCACTGGTACTTCGAGCAGCCGGTCCAGCAGCTCGG
>CAZQYE010000173.1:2139-5039 GCA_964597375.1 uncultured Myxococcales bacterium | reverse complement strand
CGCCGGTGTCTCACGCTGCCCCGGTCGCCGCCGCCACCTCAAGCCCTCTTTCGGGCCAACACCACCCACTTGTCGGAAAACACGCGTGCGACCGGAAAAATCGCATCCACCTCGAGGCCGGCCCGTGCGGCCTCGGCCTCGACTTGGCGGCGGGAGACGCGAGCGAGCGGCTTGCGTGTGAGCCCAAGCGCCCGCCTGAGCCGCCACATCGCGTAGCGGTAGCTGTACTTGTGGCGGTAGTCGAGAATGAGCCAGCCCGTCGATACGCGCGCCATCTCACGCAAAATACGCACCCGGGTGTCCGGATCGATGTGGTGGAGGAAGCGAATCGACATGACGCAATCGACCGACCCGTCGCCGAGCGGCAGCGATTCGGCATCGGCGCGGACGAAACCGTGGATCCCTGGAACCACACCGAGTTTGCGGCGGGCGATCTGCATCATCTCCAGTGAGATGTCGGCCCCTACGACATCGTAGCCGCACTCGGCCAATTGCCCGGTGAACCGCCCCGTTCCACACGGCAAATCGAGAACGCGGCCGACTCCGTCCGTACGCGCCAGTGCCGCCTGAATCGCACGCCACTTCCGCAGGTTCCGGCGGGCGCGCTCGGGGCTTCCCCAGCGGTGGAAGTCGTAGTCCTCGGCGACGTCGCGGCTCTGATAGAAGCGCTTCTTGTAGGTGTAGTCCTCGAGTCGCTCGACGCGGCCGCCCACGCCTTGCTGGGGCCTGCTCGGATCGTGCTTGCTCGGCTTGCGCTGGGTCGTTTTCACCTCTCGCTCCGATCGGCTCCGGGCGGTCATTCGATCAGTCCGAGCAGGCGGGCCAAGATCAGCTTCATCACCTCGTTCGACCCTGCGTAGATCGGCATCGCACGAACGTCGACGTAGTCGCGGGCAACAGGGTACTCAGCCATGTAGCCGTACCCCCCGTGAAGTTGCACCGCATCGTAGGCGACGCGGTTCGCCAGGTCACTCATCCACCACTTGGCCATCGACACGCGCCTGGTAATGTCCTCGCCCGCGATGAACTCGTCGATCACCGCGTCGAGAAACGTCCTGCCGATCTCGACCTCGGTGGCCCGCTCGACCAGCTTGAATGCGTTGTGCTGGTGGCTCGCGACCGGCTGCCCGAAAACCGAACGCTCGCGGACGTAGGGCAGGGTCTTTTCGAGAATCTGCTCGGCCGCCGCCTGAGCCGCGATCGCGATCATCAATCGCTCCCGCTGCAGGTTCTCCATCAGGTACCGGAATCCCTTCCCCTCTTCGCCGAGCAGGTGAGACCGAGGTACGCGGCAGTCCTCGAAGAACAGCTCGCCGGTGTCGCCGGCGTGTTGTCCCATCTTGTCGAGCTTGCGGGCCTTGACGAAACCCGGGGTGCCGGCTTCCACGGCAAGCAAGCTGATTCCGGCATGCGCCGGCTCCGCAGCCGGATCGGTCTTGACGGCGAGTACGAGCAAGTCGCACGACATGCCGTTCGTAATGAACGTCTTCTGGCCGTTTACCACGTAGTCGTCGCCATCGAGGACGGCGGAGGTTCGAATCGCGGCGAGATCCGATCCGGCGCCCGGCTCGGTCATCGCGATCGCCGTCACGATGTCGCCGCTGGCGCATCCGGGCAGCCAGCGACGTCTCAAATCCTCGGCTGCGTAGCGATCGATGTACGGCGCCGCGATATCCGAATGAACCGAAACGGCGGTTTGAATCCCCATCGCGCCGGTTCGCCCGAGCTCCTCGCAGATGACGACCGAATAGCCGAACTCGGCGTTACTTCCGCCGAGGGACTCATCGAGCCAAGGGCACAAGTAGCCGTAGCGCCCCATGGCTTGCCAGAACGAACGGGGCAGCTCACCGCGGGACTCCCACTCGGAGATGTTCGGCGTGATCTCGGCCGATACGAAGTCACGAAACGCACGCCGGAACTGTTCGAGCTCGGCGGTCCGATAGGCCGGCTGCGCCATGGTCCCTACCCCACCGACCGCGCTAGTTCGGCGTAACGGTCGAGCAGCGGCAGTGCCTCCTCGGCCGGTACAGCGGGGAGCGGAAAGATGGCCGCGCGTGCGCCGGCATCGCGGTAGCGTGCGAGCATCTCCTCGTCGGGGGGCGCGAAGTAGACGAGCAACTCGAGCGCGTCCGCCGGCCGGCCGGCCTTCTCGGCCGCTTCGCGCAGCGCAGCGACGTGTTCGAGAATTTCGTCGCGCACGCCGATCGGCATCCATCCATTGCCGTAGCGAGCAGCACGGCGAATCGCCCAGGGAGCGGCCCCGCCAAGATAAATCGGCGGGTGCGGCTTCTGCACCGGCTTGGGCCAGGAAAAAATCGGGTCGAAGTCGACGAATTCGCCGTGGTATTCGGCCTCGTCGTTCGCCCAGATCGCCTTCATCGCTTCGATACGCTCGCGCAACAGCTTCCAGCGCGTCGAGAACTCGGTGCCGTGGTTGGCCATCTCCTCGACGTTCCACCCCCCGCCGATGCCGAACAGGAAGCGGCCGCCTGAGATCCGATCGAGGGTTGCCACTTTCTTGGCGAGAATGATCGGGTCGTGCTCGACCACCAGGCACACGCCCGAACCGACGCGAAGGCGGGTCGTGGCCGTCGCGGCCGCCGAGAGCGCGACGAACAAGTCGTAGGCGTAGTAGTACTCCTTGGGCAGCTCACCGCCGCCCGGCCACGGCGTCTTTCGACACACGGGAATGTGCGTGTGCTCGGCGAACCACAGCGAGTCGAAGCCGCGCTCCTCGACGGCACGTGCCAAGTCGGCCGGCTGGATCCCGTACTCGGTTGGAAACGTACAAATCCCATATTCCATGACGTCGTCTTCTCCTCCCGCGAAACCTTACGGCAGGCCGCGGCGCCGCACAACGCACCGCCAGGCGGGCCGAGTCGCCGCACAACGCACCGCCA
>CAZQYE010000173.1:0-2039 GCA_964597375.1 uncultured Myxococcales bacterium | reverse complement strand
CGCCGCACAACGCACCGCCAGGCGGGCCGAGTCGCCGCACAACGCACCGCCAAGCACGACGATCCGCCGTATAACCTACCGCCAAGCACGCCGAGTCGCCGTACAACCTGCCGCCAAGCACGTCGAGTCGCCGCACAACCTACCGCCAGGCGGGCCGAGTCGCCGCACAACCTACCGCCAAGCGAGCCGAGCCGCCGAGCCGGCCGGACAACGCGCTGCCCAACACGACGAGCCGCTGTACAACCTACCGCCACGCACGCCCGCCGCCGGACATCCCGCATCGAGGCCTGACAAGCGATCCGCCGCCACGAAGACTCGGTCGCTCTGGCCCCCAGGCTGCGACTCCCCAGCTCACGCAGCCGTCAAAACGAGTAGCCGAACGTCTCGATGTCCGGCCGGTACGCCTCGGCAACGATCTCCCGCAGCTCGTCCGTGTAGTAGTCGCGATACTCGTGCCGGTCCCGCGCTCGCCGCAGGTGCGGCAACGGCTCGACCGGCACGCCGATCCTCTCGCAGATCTTCGCGAAATCCTCCTCGAGGTTCTCGTATCGGCCCACGAAATCGACGAGCAGATTGCCGTCCATGTCGACGAGAGAGCGCAGTTGCGGGTAGCGGGCGATGTCGAGCTTGAACTGATAGGGCCGGTCTGGCCGGAACTTGTAGCGGATGAACTCTTCGAACGTATCGATGCCGCGCGATGCCTCGGGATCGAGACGGACGTGATGATAAGAGCTGACCTGCAGGTCCCAAGGGTTCCGCACGATCGAGAACTTGAACAGGCTGTCGAACAGCTCGCGCGGCAGCATCTCGCGGGCGGTGTTCGCGCCGGCGTGCCGGGCGAGTTTGCACCCGATGCGGTGGCGGGTGACCTGGTCGAGCTGGCTCGCGAGGAACATCGCCGGTGTATAAAGCCCGCCGCCGCGGTACTTGCGCAACGCCTTTCGGATACTCGTTCCGCCGGTCTTGGCTATGTGAATGAACAAGAACCGCTTCTTGATCGATAGCAGCATCGCTCGTGCGCCCCGACGACTACACCCGTGTCACGATCGCGGCCGGGTGGCAACCTGGATCCCTCTTCTAGTATATCGAGGCAATTCGATAGAGTGGATGTCGCGTGCCGGAACGCCGGCGCCGAATTCGGACTCCCGCTCCAATGCGGCCCCGCCGCTCCTACGTCTAGCACACCGAGCGAAATCGGTGGAATGAGGCACGCGCCAGCGGACCCCTTCGGTGAACGTAGCTCGGAATGACGGCCTTGGCCTGTGGGTTATCGGCGGTTCTGGTCGCAGCGATTGCGCGTGTCGCTGCGGCTGCACGGCACTTGGTACGCTTCGAGGCACTCAGCCGTACCCGGCTGGCCGAAGAACACCTGCACGGACAGCTCGGGACTGAACATTCCGGCAGTCGCCTCGATGCCCTTCGCCACGAGCTTGATTACGCCGCTGTCCTTTTTCGGATCGCGCTTGATGGCGATGCGTTTGACGCCAGCCGCCGATGCAAACGACGTACGGGACGCTTTGAACTTGAACTGATTCGCTTTGCCCCGGGCGTTCGTAAAACCTTCCGGAGGAATCCATGACTCGTAAACCAGATTCATTCCGGCGTCGAGCAGGTCCACCGTGAGCCCTGACGCCGTAGGCACGCTCGTTATGTCGCGAGCATGAAACCGGGCGCGAATGACGATGGCATCGTTTCCTCCCCCGGCTTTCGCTGCCACGCGGGCTTTGGTATCAACGAGCGGGTTCAGTTCCCCACTTACACAGGCCCCCCAGTAGCAACCGTCGAAGAGCGTGCAGGCGTTCCCGTCGTCGCAAGGACTTCCGGGCGCCTCAAAGCGGCACGTGGGCGAGCAACAGTCCCCAGGTTCGGTATTCCCATCGTCGCAGTCTTCCGAAGGACCGACGACCCCGTTGCCGCAGATTTCTTGGCCAACGAGCACCGCCCCCAGCCAACCCGCGGAAATCGTCCAGGTGTTGGAAACAGGGTCGCAGCACGCCGTCGAGCAAGACGGCGCTTGGAACGCCGGCGAACCGCAGGGA
>CAZQYE010000172.1:0-5064 GCA_964597375.1 uncultured Myxococcales bacterium | reverse complement strand
GAGACGGTCCACTCAGCGCTTGACCGAGCCGGGCTTCAGCCCGATGACGTCGACTTCCTGATCTACACGGGCGTGGCGCGCGGCTGGGTGGAGCCCGCTATGGCAAATGTCGTGCAAGCCGAGGCCGGGCTGAGCCGCGCGACGTGTTTCGATGTGATGGACGGATGCGCGGGATGGCTTCGGGCTCTCCATATCGCGCACGGATTCATTCGCGGCGGAGTTTACAGGAAGGGGTTGCTTGTGAACTGCGAGGCGGGCGTCCTCGGATTGCAGAAGTGGGATTACGAACCGGGAGAGGAGATCGAACCATATCTTGCCACTTATACGATCGGCGAGGCGGTAACGGCTACCGTCGTCGCCGCAGACGATGAAGCAGAGGATGACTTCTACTTCCGGTTCGAGAATTTCGGCGAATATTTTGACTTGTGTATGGTTCCGTTGCCGACGGTGGAGCAGTTCCTGCCCCGGTCAAAGACAAACGGGCATCCGACAAACGTCTTCTACGCTCATTCAGACATTTTGCTTCGCAAGGCGACACAATTGATCGCACGGTCGTTTGTGTCGGACCCGCACCTGTCTGAAGGCCAGTACGACGTCGCCTTCGGCCATGCCGCGAGCGAAAAGGCCAGCGAATTGGTGTGTGCGATGCTCGACTTCCCGCGCGAGAAGTTCTACTCGACGCATCGCGACTATGGCAACACGATCACCGCCGCGATCCCGCTTGCGATGAGCTTGGCGGAAAAGGAGGGGCGGCTGAAACGCGGCCACAAGGTTCTCGTGGTTGCGGGAGCCTCGGGGATCACGATCGGGTTCGCCAGCTTTACCTACTGAGCAAGCAGGCGACGTTCACTCGGACTTCAAGAGTTCGAGGAGCGGCAGCCGACCGGCCTGACGGCCAGCCAGATATCCGCCCAACACGGTCGTCGTTAACGCGACGAGGGCGATTTTTAGCGTGTAGCCGATCGCGAAGTGCTGCTCCAGGTAGTACCCGAGCAGGAATCGAAAATTGAAGTGGATCCAGATCCAGGCGGTGACGAGCCCGACGATCGCTCCTAAGAGGGCTCCGAGGACGCCGATGACCGCAGACTCGATGACGATCGAGTTGCGAATCAGCGCGTGCTCGGCGCCGATCAGTTGCCAGACCGCCAGCTCGCGGCGGCGCTCGAGAATCGCCGACACCAGCAGGTCGAAGATTCCGGCGACCGTGACGATGATGACCAAGAGCTGGATGGCTGCTGTAAAGCTGAAGGCCGTGTCGATCTTGTCGTCGTGGTAGGCCAGGACCTCGCGCAAGGACAGGGTCTTGATCCGGTAACGCTTGCCGATGGTCGAGGCGATTGCTTTTCGAACCCGCTCGAGCGGTACGGCGGGGTCGACGGAGAGCTGGAAACGATGGACCGTGTTGATGAGCCAGTGCTCTTGGACCAATCGGCGGAGCATTAAAACGGTCCCTTTGTCGGAGATGTAATCGGGGACGATGCCGACGATGGGCAGGGTGAACGGTCCAGTCGGAGTCTCGAGCGTGATCGAGTCGCCGGCGTGCAGACCGGTGCGATCGGCAAGGCCCGTCGAGATGTTGACGCCCTCGCCGCGTCGGATGGCGGCGGATGCCGCTGCCGGGTCGCCTTCTCGAAACCAGTTGGCCGGGTAGCGATCGACGTCGAAAAATCCCTCGCTCATTCCCGCAATCGCGATCCGCATGCCGGCATAGGGCTGTCCGGGGAGGACGCTGATCGTCTCCACGCCGGTCACGCCTTCGACGGCACGAAGCTCATCGGCGAGCTGTTCGGGAAGGGGCGTTTCCAGCCAGCCCCCTTCGGTTGCAACGGCACTTACAGTGAGGTCGGCGGCGAGGAACTGTCCGATGTAGGCGCGCATCGACTGGCGAAAGCTCAGCGCCAACGACGATACAAAGATGCCGACCGTCATCACGAGAGCGATCGCGGCTACGGTGATGCCGGACCGTTTGGCCGAGCGCGCCAGGCTCTCGATGGCGACCCGGCCGGCGGGGCCGAACGTTTCGGTTGCCCACCGGCGCAGCGCCGGGGTCACCCAGATGATGATCGGAACGGCGATGACGATCGCCGATGCATTCCACAATGTTGCACCGAGGTTGCCCAGGGCGATGGACTGGTAGCGGACTTCTCCGGCCAGAGCCAGAACGCTGACGGCGACGAGCACGAGCCAGACCAGCACGAAGCGGCGGGCGGGCACGCGCTGCATTCCAGGTGCATAGTCGTTGCGTAGGACGGCCAGCGGTTCCGCCCGTGCCATGTCGCGGGCGGCGAACGCCGATGCGAACAACGCCGCGATGATTCCGGCACCCGCCGCGAAAAGCTGATCCCTGGGGGTCAAGGCGATCGTCCCGGTGGCGAAACGTAGCTGGAAGATCACCCCCATCGACTCGGTGACCAGAGGTACGAGCATGTGCGCCAGTGCGATTCCCACTCCCAAACCCGCTACGACGCCGATGGCAGACAGGGTCAGGGCCTCGATCATCAATAGTCGGAACAGGCGGCCGCCCTCGGCCCCAATGACGCGCAGGCGGGCCATGTCGGGCACGCGCTGTGCGGCACCCGTGGACGTGGTGTTGTAGATGATGAAAACCGCTGCGATCAGGCAAAGCATGCTCAGGCCCATCAGCATCGCCTGGAACGAACGGAGCACCTGCTCGTAGTACGCTGCCCGGTGCTCGGGGCGTTCGACCTGGAGGCTATCCGGCAGGGCTGCCTCGAGCCGCTCGCGGACCACGTCGACACGCTCGGCGGGATCGACTACCACGTCGATCTGGTCGATGCGTCGTTCCTTACCCAGCAGGATCTCGGCGGCCGGCAGATCCATGATGGCCAGCATGCCGCCGAAGGCCGCGGCCAACCCCTCATCGCCCAACAGTCCGACGATCCGCAAGCGCTGTATGCCCGAGGGCGTCGAAAGCTCGACCGTATCGCCGAGGGACACGCCGAGGTCGCGAGCAAGACGCGAGGTGAGCAGAATCGTGTTCGGGTCGCCGATCGAGGAGAGAATCTTGCGGCGGTCGCTCTGCGTCTCGATGTGATAGCGGTCGAGGTCCTCCTCGGCGAAAAAGTCGGCTCCGAACAGTTGCAGGGTGCGGCCTGGCTGGTCGGCGAGCGAAACGGTCCCGCGCAGTAGCGGGATGCCTGCCACCACGCCGGGCGTCGCTCGCACTAGCTCGACCGTTTCTTCCGGAAAGCCGATCTCGCCGGCGCCGAGGGTGACCTCGAGCTGTGCTGGGCCGGCGAGCAAGTCGACGGTATGCGCGAAGTGCGCCAAGACGCTCGTGTTGATCGCTGTGATTGCAACGATCAAGGCGACGCCGGTGGCGACGCCCCCAACGACGAGAAGCGGCCGTCCCCAGCCGCCGCGGAGCTGGTTGAGGCTTACTTGTCTGAGCAGCCGGATCATTGCGGTGCCGGGTATGGGCGTACCGGCGGCACGGTCGACCGGCCTGATTTGACCATCGCTGGTGCTCCGTGGTCAACCGTCGCGGGGCGGACGCGGTCGGATTTTGTTTCTTCCCGGCAATACGAACCCCGGCGTTTCGAGTATCGAAATCCTTAAAAAACAGGCGGTTAGAAAAGGTGCTTATCCCTGTCAAGAGGGGGTCATCAGGCGCATGAAGGGTTTGAAGATCAGGCTGCGGTAGTACTCGCCGGGCAGCGGGATCTGCCGGGCCAGGCGGCCGACGTAGCCGAGATCGGGATCCGTGTGGCCGGTCACGAGACAGGCGGCCAGGTAGCCGTTGTTGTGGCTCGGCATGATGCCGAGGCCGTTGTAGGCGACGCTCGCATACAGCCCGTCGTCTCCCACGGGGCCTGCGATCTCCCTCTGACCGAGGGTGTGTCCCGTTACGCCGTGCCAGGCGTACTCGATGCCGAAGTCGGCGATCCACGGATAGCGCTGCTCGAACATTCGCGTGGCGAGGGCTCGGGCTGCCTCGATGTCGGGCCAAGTGCAGGAGTTGAAGCTGGCGTACCCGAGCACAATGCGGGCAAAGAAATGCCCAGAGGGCGTCAGCGCACAGGTGACGGGCAAGACGTGCGGCTCGAAACGCATGTCCCAGCGGTCAAGGCCAAAGCGCTCGATTTCATCCGGCGCGAGCCGGCGCGTCGCGACGCTGTACTGGTGCACCGGCATCATCTGCCGTGCAAACAGCCCAAGGCGCGGCGTGTAGGCGTTCGTTGCGACGAAGACTCGGCGAGCCGACACCGAACCCCGTGGCGTCCGCAGGCGAAACGGCCTGCGCCCTTCGATCGACACGACCGGCGAGCGTTCGTAGATCTCGACGCCGGCGCGGCGCGCCGCCGCCGCGTGCCCGGCAACGAGCTTGGCAGGGTGAACGGAGTAGTAATCGGAAAGCTCGAGCGCGTAGCGGTAGTACGACGTTCCAGCATGCTCGGCCAACTCGCCCTCACTGATCCGCCGTGCCCTACCTTCGTGATGGCCCAGCGCGCGCTCGGCCATCCATTTCGACGAAAAGACTTCGATCGCCCGGGCGCGCCGGAAGTTGCAGTCGATGTGTTGCTCGTCGATGAACCGCTCGAGGCGCGCCAGGCCGCGGTCGGCTAGCCCCGCCGGCGCGCCGCCCCGGTAGCGCGCGTACACGGCACTCGAGTTGCGCGAGCTCGCCCCGGAGCCGACCCGGTGCGACTCGAGCACGGCGACCTTCCACTCCGGCCGAAAAGTCTTGACGTAGAACGCACACGCCAGTCCCGTGTAGCCCGCCCCGACGATCGCGAGATCGACACTGATGTCGCCGGCAAATACGGGTGCCTTCGCAATGGCGGGGATCTCTTGCGACCAAAGGCTAGGCTCGCGCGGATCGTCCGTTTCAACCCCGCGCTCGCCGGTCACGCGGCCTGCGAGGCCCGGCAGGGCCGCCAGGCCGAGCCCCGCTGCCGACCAGACAAGGAAACGTCGTCGCGATACCTTCTGCACCGTTTTCGTGCCCAGCGGGCCGCCCCGCGCGCATCTTTACTTAGCACGGCGACAAGCTGTCGCCACGCTGCCCGCCTGGCGCTTGACTCTGGAGTATACTCCAGGGTG